>NZ_JBJIAI010000023.1:0-87891 GCF_045311035.1 Mycobacterium sp. SMC-13 | reverse complement strand
CACGAGCACAAGACAACTCACTGACCCCAAACAGCCAACCCGCCGCGGCTTGACAAACATAGGAGCATCGAGCGGTTCTGGCAGACCCTCAAAAAGTGGCTCCACGCGCACCCCACCCCGGACACGGTCGCTGATCTCAACGATCTGCTCGAGGCGTTCCGACACTTCTACAACCACCAACGACCACACCGAGCACTCGGCGGAGCCACTCCCGCAGAGGCTTTCGCCGCCACCGAACGCGCCCGCCCCGCCGACCGGCCCTTGCCGGCCCCGGTGTTCGTCACCACCGGCACCGTCAACGACACCACAGGTCGGGTGTTCGTGCCGCCCTACGTCATCAACGTCGGCCGGTACTGGGCTGGACACCACTGCGACTGCATCCGCGACGGCGACCACATCGCCATCTTCAGCGGCACCACCTTGATCCGCGAACTCACCGCCGACCCAACCCGCCGCTACCAGCCCGGCGACAAAACCACGCGAACCTACCGCACCCGCGCACCCAAACCCGCACACTGACTGTCAGCGATGTCCCGAGACATAAGTGTCAGCGATGTCCCGAGACACCACACCGCGTCACGCCCGGAAAATCGTGCACAAATCGCTGGTTGACGGCGCGTTAGCGCTGGCCGCGCTGGCGCGCCAGCTCGCGCAGCATCGCGTTGTAGGCATCCAGGTCGTCGTCGGCGTAGTCCGCATCGGCGTGCCGGTCGGCACGGGAGGCGGCGCGGCGATCCTGCCGGGCCCACTGCGCCACCAGGGCGATGACCACCAGGATCACCGGCAGTTCGCTCGAACCCCACGCGATGGCGCCGCCGAGGTGCTGGTCGGCGCCGATGCTCGACAGCCACGGCAGGCCGACGAACTTGTAGAAGGGCCCGCCGATGGTGTCGGTCATGGTCATGGTCGCGATGCCGAAGAACGCGTGAAAAGGCATGACCGCGAACAACAGTCCGAGCCGGCCCAGGAACGGCAGGCGCTTCGGGCCCGGGTCGATGCCGATGATGCCCCAGTAGAAGAGGTAGCCGACCAGCAGGAAGTGCACGCTCATCAACTCGTGGCCCCAGTGGTAGCGGACCAGCGTGTTGAAGATCGGGGTGAAGTACACCGCGTACAGCGACGCGACGAACAGCACGAACGCCACGATCGGATTCGACAGTGCGGCCGTGACTTTCGAGTGCACGAGCCACAGGATCCATTCGCGCGGTCCGGGCGGGGCACCCTCTCCCGCCGGGGGCAGGGCGCGCAGCGCCAGGGTCACCGGGCCGCCCAGCACCAGGAGGACGGGCACGAACATGTTGAGCGTCATGTGCTCGCCCATGTGCACGCTGAACATCGCCGAGCCGTAGGCCCGCACCCCCGAGCTGCTGGTGAAAAGCAGTACCGCGCAGCCGATCAGCCACGCGAGCAACCGACCCGCCGGCCACTCGTCGCCGCGGCGCCGCAGCTTCAGGTACGCGTACAGATACGCGCCGGCAAGCACCAGCGCGCCGATGCCGATGAACGTGTCGAACCGCCAGACCGTCAGCAGCCGAACCACATTCGGCGGGTCGGGCAGTTCGTAGCCGAGGAAGACATCCCACGTCGTGTACTTGTGGTGGAGCAGGCGCGGCGCGGTCTGCACCGCCATGGCGGACACCGCGGCGAGCGCGGTGATCGCGGGCAGGCAGGTGGCCAGCCGGGACGGCTTGGCGCGGCGCAGCGCCGCGGCATCGGTGATCCACGACGCCGCCAGCGCGATCGCGGCGACGATCGCCCACCGCCCGTAGCCGCTGCCTGTCAGGCCGGGGGGCCCGAGCTGCTCGGCCAGTAGCAGCACGCCGTAGATCAGCGCGACGGTGCCGCCGGCCACCTGGATGATCAACACCCGCCGGTAGAGGTCGGCGGCCGGCGGACTGACGACGGCTGCGATCTTCGTGCCGGCCAGCACCGCCAGTGCCACCGCGAACACGATGACTGCGCTGGTCGTGTAGTCGTGGTCAGGGCCTTCGCTGGCGTTGCCGGTCACCGGTAGCGCCAGGACGCCGATCACGCTCGGGAGCAACAGCACGACCATGGCGATCCACCGCACGCTGAACCGCAACGTCAGCGCCACGACCGCGGCGCACAGGGTCGCGACGATCCAGCCGCGGGCCATCTCGGATGCGGCGATGGCCTCACCCAGCCGGCCGCTCTCCACCAGCCGCAGCGCCGGGGCGCCGGCGTCGGTCGCGGCCTGCACCACCACCATGAATGCCGAGGCGACCAGCCAGACCAGCGAAACCCGTTCCAGCACAAGGTGGATACGGAAGGCGGGCGGGTCGATGACGCCTTTGGAGTCGGGCCGCGCCGTGGTGACGACGTAGAGCAGGCCGCCGAGACAGACCGCGGCGGCGAGGATGGCCGTGAAGTAGCCGACCGGTTCGGCGCACGCGGTGAACGTGCCGGGGTAGCTGTCGCCCGTGGCGACGAAGCGCTGGTCGCCCGAGATGAGCGCGTAGGCGACCAGGGCGGCGACCGCGGCCAGATAACCCAACAGCGGCAGCAGCTGATCCCGTCGCTTCGCTCGCCCTGCAGCGAACCTGCCGGTCCGGTCCGAGCCCATCGAAATACCGGCCTTCCACCTGAAGAACTGATCACGCCCAGTCTACGACCAGGTGTCGTAGAAATTTTCCGGGCGCAGGAACTCCTGGCGCCGCGGGCCGACCAATACAAGTTGTGAGTCATACCCAACTGCCCGAGTCGGACGTTGCCGTCGCGGCGGACCCATCGGCGTGGAAGCGTTTCCGCCCGGCGTTGCTGCGGCTGCACTTCTACGCCGGCCTGTTCGTCGCGCCGTTCATCCTGATCGCCGCCGTCACCGGGCTGCTCTACGCGGTGATCCCGCAGATCGACAGCGCGGTGTACCGGCACGAACTCACCGTCGACCACGTCGGCGACCGGCAGCTGCCGCTCGCTGCCCAGCTGGCAGCCGTCCGGGCCGCGCATCCGGAGGGCACCGTCACCAGCATCCGGCCGCCCGCCGCGGCCGACGAGACGACGCAGGTGACGCTCGCGGTCGACGACGTCCCCGCCGACTACGCGCGCACGGTGTTCGTCGACCCCTACACCGGCGCGATCCGCGGCGCCCTGACCACCTACGGCCAGTGGCTGCCGGTGCGGGCCTGGTTCGACGAACTGCACCGCAACCTGCACCTCGGCGCCTTCGGCCGCAACTACAGCGAGCTGGCGGCCAGCTGGTCGTGGGTGATCGCCGGCGTGGGCCTGCTGCTGTGGATCGGGCACAACAAGGGCCGGCCGCGCCGGCTCGTGGTCCCGGATGTGCGGGCGACCGGGCGGCGCCGGCTGCTGTCGTGGCACGGCACCCTCGGGGTCTGGATCCTCGCGGCGGTGGCGCTGCTGGCAGTGTCGGGCATGACGTGGTCGCGGTTCGCGGGGGAGAACGTCGCACAGTTGCGGACGCAGCTGAGCTGGACCAGCCCGTCCGTCGACACCGCATTGCCGGGGCAGGCCGCCGGGGCGGCGTTGGACGAGGCCGCCGCGCTGCGCGGTGCCGACACGGCGCTGCGGGTCGCCCACGACGCGCGCCTGCGGACCCCGATGTGGATGTACCCGCCGGCGACGGCGGGCCAGGGCTGGCAGGTCGCCGAGCGCAAGCGTGACTGGCCGACGCAGTACGACGCGATCGTCGTCGACCCCGCCACGAGCACGGTGACGGCGCGGCTCGACTTCGCCGAGTGGCCGCTCATGGCCAAGATGACCGACTGGGTCATCGACCTGCACATGGGCATCCTGTTCGGCCTGGTCAATCAGCTGGCGCTGATCGCGGTCGCCCTCGCGATGATCGTGGGGATCCTGCTGGGTTACCGGATGTGGTGGCGCCGCCGCCCGACCCGCGGGGACCGGTTCGTCCTGCCCACCGGCCAGCGGCGTGGCGCGCTGTCGGCGCTGCGGCCCCATGAGGCGGCGCTGCTGGTGCTCGTTCTCGGTGGCGTCGGGTGGTTCGCCCCGTTGTTCGGCCTCACGCTGGTCCTGTTCGTCGCGGTCGACGTGGCACTGGGCTGGCGGCAGCGGCGGCAGGCGGCCAAGTGATCGTCGACATCTGGCTCCGGTTGTTCGTGACGGGGCTGTTCCTGTTGAGCGCGGCGCAGTGCGTCTACGCCCTCGTCACGGCCCGTGCGGACCGGACCTGGATCGACCAGACGAGCCGCGCGCTGCACCTGTTGATGGCGGTGGCGATGCTGGTCATGGCGTGGCCGGCGGGGATGAGTGTGCCGAACCGGCCGCCGATGGTGTTCTTCCTGCTGGCGGCCGGCTGGTTCACCGTGGTCCTGGCGGTGCGCGCCGGCCACCGCGTGACCGACGGCTATCACGCCGTCATGATGCTGGCGATGGCGTGGATGTACGCCGTGATGGACGGGCGGGTCCTGCCCGGGCAGTGCGCCGGAACCGCCGCCGACGCGCCGCAGCCGGCGTCGTCGTCGATGCCGTCCATGCCGGGCATGGACATGTCCGGGACGACGCCGCATTCGGGCCCGATGGGTGGCTGTGGGCACCCGGCGGCGTGGGTCGACGCCGTGAACTGGGTGTTCACCGCGATGTTCGGTGCCGCCGCATTGTGGTGGGCCATCCGCTACTTCGCGGTGCGGCAGGAGCGGCCCGACGTCCCGGCCCGGCTGTGGTTCGCCGTGGCCTGTCAGGCCATGGCGGCGGCCGGGATGGCGATCATGTTCGGCGTGATGGTCTAGGCGGCATTGCCGTCGGTGGGCCACAGGTGACCCCGGCGGCGGCCGCGGGAGGCGTTGTCCGGCAGCGTGATGTCGTCGAGCGTGGGGGCCGCGTCGCGGTCCGGCCGTGGCGGTTCGAGGGTGTGTCGGCGCCACACCAGCACGGTCAGCACCACGCCGGCCAGCGCCGGCAGATGGCTCAGCATGCGGACCGCGCCGACCGCTCCGGTCAGTCCGTCGACGACGACGTAGCCGGTGAGCACGAGGGTGAACACGCCACCGACGATGGCCAGCCCCATGGCCGCGGCGGGACGGGCGGCGGCGACCAGCATGGCGACGCCGAGGGCGACGGACCAGGCCGTCGACTCGTTGACCACATGCCCGCCCATCGAATGCCCGACGTGCACACCGATGCTGACACCCGCCGCCTGCAGGACGGCCAGGACGATCTGGATGCCGCCCACCACCGCGAGGGCGATGCGCACCCGGTCGAGGCCGTCGCGGGTTTCGGGCAGGGCGGGTTGCGCGACCGAATCGGTCACCGCGGTCATCCGGGTCCGGTCGGCGGCGATCAGCCCACGCAACAGGTCCATCTGGCTGTTCAGCTCGTCCTGCCACTGTCGGCACTCCGGGCAGGACGCCAGGTGCTCGTCGACGCGGCGCGCGGGGACGGGCTCATGCTCGCCGTCCATGCGCGCGGACAGCGCCTCCCGGGCAATCTCGCACTCCACATCGTCAATAGTCGCGCACCGGGCCCGGTTTTCTCCCAGTGGTCCCAAATCCGTCGATCGGTGCCGAATTGGCGGGTAAATAGTCGCTGGTCGGCGCCGGTACCATGGACACGTGAACTGGACCGTCGACGTACCCATCGACCAGCTGCCCGAGCTGCCCCCGCTGCCCGAGGACCTGCGCACCCGCCTTGCCGACGCGCTGTCCCGTCCGGCCGCGCAGCAGCCCAGCTGGCCTGCGGACCAGGCGGCTGCGATGCGCAAGGTGCTCGAGAGCGTGCCGCCCATCACCGTGCCGTCCGAGATCGAGAAGCTCAAGCTGCAACTGGCCGACGTGGCGCAGGGCAAGGCGTTCCTGCTGCAGGGCGGCGACTGCGCCGAGACGTTCGTCGACAACACCGAGCCGCACATCCGGGCCAACATCCGGACCCTGCTGCAGATGGCCGTCGTGCTGACGTACGGCGCCAGCATGCCGGTGGTCAAGGTGGCCCGCATCGCGGGGCAGTACGCCAAGCCGCGCTCGTCGGACACCGACTCGCTGGGCCTGACGTCCTACCGCGGTGACATGGTCAACGGTTTCGACCCGGATCCCGCGGTGCGCGTGCACGACGCGTCGCGCCTGGTGCGGGCCTACGCCAACGCGAGCGCCGCGATGAACCTGGTGCGCGCGCTGACGTCGTCGGGTCTGGCGTCGCTGCAGCAGGTGCACGAGTGGAACCGTGAGTTCGTCCGCACGTCGCCGGCGGGTGCCCGGTACGAGGCGCTGGCCGCCGAGATCGACCGTGGCCTGAACTTCATGACGGCCTGCGGCGTCAACGACCGCAACCTGCAGACCGCCGAGATCTACGCCAGCCACGAGGCCCTGGTGCTCGACTACGAGCGTGCGATGCTGCGGCTGTCCACCGAGTTCGACGAACCGCGCCTGTACGACCTGTCGGCGCACTACGTCTGGATCGGCGAGCGCACCCGTCAGCTCGACCACGCGCACATCGCGTTCGTGGAGACCATCGCCAACCCCATCGGCATCAAGATCGGCCCGACCACGACGCCCGAGATGGCCGTCGAGTACGTGGAACGCCTTGACCCGCACAACATTCCGGGCCGGCTCACGCTGGTCAGCCGGATGGGCAACGGCAAGGTGCGCGACGTGCTGCCGGGCATCATCCAGAAGGTGGAGGCCTCCGGCCACCAGGTCATCTGGCAGTGCGACCCGATGCACGGCAACACCCACGAGAGCTCGACGGGCTACAAGACCCGGCACTTCGACCGCATCGTCGACGAGGTGCAGGGCTTCTTCGAGGTGCACCGCGCGCTGGGCACGCACCCGGGCGGCATCCACGTCGAGATCACCGGCGAGAACGTCACCGAATGTCTCGGTGGCGCGCAGGACATCTCGGACGACGACCTGGCCGGCCGCTACGAGACGGCCTGCGACCCGCGCCTGAACACCCAGCAGAGCCTGGAGTTGGCATTCCTGGTCGCGGAGATGCTCCGCGACTAGACCCGCTCATGGGCGGCCACCTACCGCGCGATTCTCGAGGAGAAATCCGCGCAGTAGGTGGCCATTCGGCGTTCTAGAACAACCCGTCGATGTTCGTGCCGAGCGTCCACGCGCCGGCCGCGACCAACGCCGTCAGCGTCAGGATCGCGATGAGCCAGAACAGCACCGTACGGCGCGAGCGCTGCCGGGCCCAGGCGAAGTCGTCGAGGTCGATGCCGGCGAATTGCTTTGCCACCGCGGGTGATTCGAGCAGCGCGGGGTCCATCGCCGGGTCCATCGTGAACTGCAGGGTGTGCTGCGGCGCAGCTTTCGGTGCCGCGGCCCGGCCGGTCGCCACTGTGGTGCGTTCCGCGCGACCGCGCTGGGCTGCCGCGGCGGTGTGCTGCGCCGAATTCGTCGGTGCCGGCACCTGGAACTCGGGCAGTCCCAGATCGGCGACGATCGCGGCGAGCTCGGCCGCCATGTCGCCGGCGTCCAGGTAGCGGTCGTCGGCCGTGCGGGCCGTCGCGCAGGCCACCAGGTCGTCGAATTGCTTTGGCACACCGGCGATTGCCGTGCTCGGCGGCGGCACGTCCTGATCGAGTCGCTGATACGCGACGCTGAGGGGGCTGTCGCCGGTGAACGGTGTCGTGCCGGTCAGGAGTTCGTAGGCCAGGATGCCGACGGAGTAGACGTCGCTGCGCGGGTCGGCGTCACCGGTGCTGACCTGTTCGGGGGAGAGGTACGCGGCGGTGCCGAGAATGACGCTCGTCGACGTGATCTTGGCCTCAGCGACAGCGCGCACCAGCCCGAAGTCGGCGATCTTGACCTCGCCGCTGTCGGAGATCAGCACGTTCTCGGGCTTGATGTCGCGGTGCACCAGGCCCGCCTGGTGGGCCACCGCCAGGCCGTCGAGCATGGGGGCCAGCACGGCCGCCACGGCGTGCGGGGGCATCGGGCCACGTTCGCGCAGCAACTCGCGCAGCGTCCCGCCCTCGACGAGTTCCATCACCAGGAACGGGTGACGACCGTCGAATCCCTGGTCGTAAACCGCAACCAGCCCAGGGCTTTTCAGGCCGGCGGCGGCGCGGGCCTCGCGCTGGAAGCGGGTCAGGAACTGCTGATCGCCGGAGTACCGCGAATCCATGACCTTGAGTGCCACCAGGCGGTCGAGCCGGGTGTCCAGGCCGCGGTACACCGTGGACATGCCGCCGCTGGCGATGGGTGCGTCCACGCGGTAGCGCCCGTCCAGCACCGCACCGATCAGTGGATCCGGTTGTCGGGATGGCTGCACCTGGCAATCGTACGGCTCTAGAATCTCCTGGGTGAGCAGCATTCCGGCCGCCGAGGACGTTATCGATCCCGATGAAGCGGTCTACGACCTTCCCGCAGTGGCATCGATGCTGGGTATTCCGGTGACGAAGGTGCACCAGCAGTTGCGGGACGGACACCTCCTCGGAGTGCGCCGGAACGGTGCCATCGTGGTACCCAAGATCTTCTTCGACGCCAAGGGGCATGTGGTCAAGCAGTTGCCGGGCCTGCTGGTCGTGCTGCGCGACGGTGGCTACCACGAAACCGACATCGTGCGTTGGTTGTTCACCGCCGACGAGTCACTGACGCTGACGCGTGACGGCAGCACCGAACGCACCACCAACGCGCGGCCGGTCGACGCGCTGCATTCGCACCAGGCCAGGGAAGTGCTGCGGCGCGCCCAGGCCATGGGCTACTGACGGCACTGCCGTCGTGGGCTACTGACGGCACCGCCGTCGTGGGCTACCAGGCCCCGTCAGGCGACAACAGCCCACCCAGCACCGGCGCCATGATCCGCACGATGTCGTCGTCGGACGCGGCGGCCAGGTCGGGGAACTGCAGCAGGTAGCGCTGGCTCGCTATGCCCATCAGCACCGCGCTCAGCAGCGCCGCCCGCAGCCGGGCGTCGGGCCCGTCGATGGTCGCTGCGACGGACGTGACGGCCTGTTCGGTCACCTGAGTCCGTAGCAACTCCAGTGCGTCCGGGCTGGTCATAGCGGTGCGCAGCAGGACCGCCATGGGGCCGTCCGGATCAGCTGCCCAGGCGTCGAGCATGCCCTGCAGGAAGTTCTGTGCCGTCTGCGCGGGATCGGCGGTGGTCAACTCGTCCACGGGCACGGTCCACTGCACGGCTTCGTCGAACAGGTCCTGCTTGCTGCCGAAGTGTTTGATCACCGACGCCTTGTCGACGCCGGACAGTTCGGCGATGCCCCGGATGGTGGCTTTCTCGTAGCCGGCCTCGGCGAAGACCTTTCGCGCGGCCAGCAGAATCCGCTGCCGCGTGCGCTGGCCCTTGCGCGCGGGGGTCGCTGCCGTCATGGTCACATCCTCTCAGGGAACAAAAGTAAACACGCGGTGCGTTATTGTGGCGGACATTCGATGAGGAGGAAATGTGATCGACTGGGACGGCGCCTACCGCAACGACGACGCGCCCGCATGGAACATCGGCGAGCCGCAGCCGGAGTTCGCGGCATTGATCGACCAGGACGGAGCCGTCCAGGGCGAGGTGCTCGATGCCGGCTGCGGCTACGCCGAGCTCGCGCTGGCCCTGGCGGCGCGGGGCCACACCGTGCACGGCATCGACCTGACCCCGACGGCCGTCGCGGCGGCCACCGCGGCCGCCGCCGAACGGGGTTTGCGCACAGCCACTTTCGAGCAGGCGGACATCAGCGCGTTCACCGGCCACGACAGTCGCTTCGGGACCATCTTCGACAGCGGCCTGCTGCACGCCCTGCCCGCCGACCTACGTGACGGCTACCTGCGGTCCGCGCACCACGCGGCGGCCCCCGGCGCCACGTTCTACATCCTGGCCTTCGGCACCGGTGCATTCGGCGATCACGACGGCCCGGGACCCACCCAGTTCACGGAAGACGAACTGCGGCAGGTCGTTTCGCAGCACTGGCAGGTGGAGAGCATCCGGCCCGCACGGCTGCAGGCCGGCACCGGTGCGGACAGCGTGCGGCTGCCCGGCCATCTCGTCGTCGCCCGGAGGGCGTGACCATGACGTTCACCGTGGCCGAGCGGGACTTTCTGCTAGCACAACCGATCGGCCGGCTCAGCACCATCGGACCCGGCGGCCAGCCGCAGATCCGGCCCGTCGGCGTACACCTCGGCCCTGACGGGACCATCGACATCGTCGGCCACGCACTCGGCTCAACGCAGAAGTGGCGCAACGTGATCGCCAATCCGAAGGTGGCGTTCATCGTCGACGAGGTGCACTCGGTGACGCCACCGCGGGCACAGGGCATCGAGATCAGGGGCGCGGCGCAAGTCCTGCCCGGAGCGGGCAGCACGGACGGCGGCCTGACTGGCGACATCATCCGGATCACGCCCACTCGAATCGTCGCGTGGGGCATCGACGGTGAGGGGACGCGGGCCCGGAACGTCTAGGCGGCGCTGCCGGCAGGCTTGGCGGACTCCGGCCGCTCGGCCTGTTCGGGTGCGTGCGCCAACGAATACCAGGCTGCCACAGCGCATCCCGTTGCCAAGATGACGTGCAGCCACGAATACATGCCGTGCGATCCGTCGGGTTTGAAGATCACCATGATCCAGGTCGAGAACCCGGCGATCGCGGCGACGGCCGACCGGCTCTGCGCCAACGCCGAGACGATCGCCAGCGGCCAGGTGTAGTACCAGGGCAGCGCGGCCGGTACGAACAGCACCACGACGGCCATCACCAGCGCGATGCCGATCAGCGCTTCCCGGTCGGTGTGCCGGAATCGCCACCACAGCAGGGGAAGTGAGATGGCGATGATCGCGATGCCGATGATGCGGGTGACGTCCAGCACCGCGTAGAAGCTGACGGTGGTGAACAGTCCGCCGATGGCATGGATCAGGTTGGCCACCGCCGTCGGGATGGTCAACCAGTTGACGATCTTCACCGAACCGGCCAGTGCCGTCAGCCAGCCGAGCCCGACGCCGGCCGCCACCGTCACCACGGCGAACACCACGGTGAAGATCACCCCTGACGCCGCGGTGGCCACCAGCCACGCGCGGACCTGCCCCCACGGGTGCCGTTCGCGCAACTGGCGCATCCAGACCCACACCATGAACGGAAGTGCCAGTCCCGCGGTGGCTTTCACCGCCACCGCGAGCGCGATCAGGCTGACGCCGGCGATGGGATGCCGTTCGAAGGTCAGCGCGATGGCGGCCATCATCAGGCCGACCATCAGCATCTCGTTGTGGACGCCGCCCATCAGATGGATGATCACCAGCGGGTTGAGGACGCAAATCCACAGGGCGGCAGCGCTGTTGGCGCCGACGTGGCGGGCGACGCGGGGCGCCGCCCAGATCAGCATGACCAGGCCGGGCAGCATACACAGCCGCAGCAGCATGGTGCCCTCGACCACGTGGTCGCCGACGATCATGGTGACGAACTTGGCCACCAGGATGAATGCCGGGCCGTAGGGCGCGGTGGTCGTGGTCCAGATCGGACTCACGTTGTCCAGCAATGAGTTCGGGTTGTCGACCGGCCCGACGAGGTAGGGGTCCAGCCCGTCGCGCAGCAGCGCGCCCTGTGCCAGATAGGAGTAGGTGTCGCGGCTGAACACCGGCACGCTCAGCAGCAGCGGCGCCAGCCAGAAGCCGGTCGTCGCGATCATCGTGTAGTCGGTCGCGGTGCGGTCGACGACGCGCCGGCCCAGCGCGAGCCAGGCGATCAGCATGAGGGCGACGCCGGTCCACAGCAGGATGGACGACAGCACCAGCCCATGGCCGAACCGGAACCACGACAGGTGCATCGACTCGAGCAGGGGATCGTGCTGCCGGGTGCTCCCGGCGCCGAGGCCGCCGAGGGCGATCAGGATGGCGCCGGCGAAGCCGAGCAGCGCGGGGCGGCCCTCGTCGGATCGCCCGAAGGCGGTGAGCCGGGCCAGCGCCCCTGGAGCAGTGGTCGAGGTCGACATCGTGGCCTACGCGGACCGGTTGGACGCCCGCCGGGCGAGCTCGGTGAGGCCGGCCTTGGCGCCCTCGTCGATGGGGGCGGCGGCGAGGGCGTCCAGTCCACGTTGGGTGAGCAGCGTGATGCGCTGCTCGACGGCGCTCAGTGCACCCACGGCCTCGATCACGCCGCAGAGTTCGCCGACCTGGCCGTCCGTCAGATCGGTGCCGATCAAGTCCCGCAGCAGGGCCGCCGCGGCCGGGTCGGAGGTCTCGGCCAGTTCCACGGCCTCGGCCAGCAGCACGGTGCGCTTGCCCGAGCGCAGGTCGTCACCCGACGGCTTGCCCGTGACGGCCGGGTCGCCGAACACCCCGAGCACGTCGTCACGCAGCTGGAACGCGATGCCCAGGTCGGTGCCGACCGCGTGGAAGATCTTCTGCACGTCGGGCCGGTCGGCGGCGGCCGCGGCGCCCAGCTGCAACGGCCGGGTGACGGTGTAGGACGCGGTCTTGTAGAGGTTGACGTTCATGGCCGAGGCCACGGTGTCGGCGCCACTGGATTCGGCGACGATGTCGAGGTACTGCCCGCCGAGGACCTCGGTGCGGATGTGCGCCCACACCTCGTTGACGCGGCGGCGTGCGTCGGCCGACAGGTCGGCGTTCGCGATGATGTCGTCGGCCCAGGACAGGGCCAGGTCGCCGAGCAGGATCGCCGCGGACAGCCCGAACTGCTCGGACGACCCGCGCCAGCCCTGTTGGCGGTGCCGGTCGGCGAACAGCCGGTGCACTGTCGGCAGGCCGCGCCGGGTGGCCGAACAATCGATGACGTCGTCGTGGACCAGGGCACAGGCCTGCAGCAGTTCCAGCGCGGAGAACAGGCGCAGCACCGCCGGGTCGGCCGGGTGGCCGGGATCGGGGGCGACGGCGCGCCAGCCCCAGTACGCGAAGGCCGGGCGGACGCGCTTGCCGCCACGCAGGACGAACTCTTCGAGTGCTCCCGTCACATCGGCGTAGGCGTCGCCGATGTAGGCGCTGTCCCGCCGGCGCTCGGCGAGATAGTCGCGCAGTTGATCTGTGATGGCATTCGCCAGCTCGCCAGCCGACGGACCTGCGGCATCGACGCTCAGCGCGCGTCCCCTCTCCTGACCCCGAAATCGTACATTCAGATTAGAGGGTGCCGGGCCGGCGGTCGGACACTGCGGCGAAGTCGCTCATCGGACACTGCGGCGAAGTCACTCATCGGACACGGCGGCGAACTTGGGCGAGCGGTCGCGGCTCCAGTAGGCGAGACCGCCGATGACGCCGGCGACCGCGAAGGCCAGGACGGCCATCCAGATGGCGGCCGTGGTGAACGAGCGCGCGCTCGGGTCGGTGTAGCGGGCCTGGGCCTTCATGGTGGTCACGACGCCGGGCTTGAGCTTCCACTGCACGATGTCGCTGGCCACCCGCTCGCCGTTGGTCGACGTGACGTCGCCCGGAAACGCCACCGACAGCGTGACGTCGGACTCCGGGTCGCTCAGCGTCGTCAGGTCGACGCGGCCTTCGAGGATCACCAGGTCACCGGCGCGGCGCAGGGAGATGTCGGCACCCGCCGAGTCGCGGCTCAGATTGGCCAGCTGCGGCACCTCGGAGAAGTTCAGGTCCGAGAACACCGCCTCGGAGCCGACGTAGTCGTCCTTGCGGTAGTCCGAGACCACGACCTTCTGGGCGAACGGCAGGTTGTTTGTCAGCTGCGGACCCTTGTCGTCCGCGTTCTTGGCCTTTGCGGCGGCCACGATCTGACCGGAGACCCGGTCGTCGGGCGAGATGGTGAGCGAGGTGTGGACGCGCACGCAGCCGACCGCCAGGGGGAGCAGCATCAGAAACAGCAGCAAGGCACGCAGGTGGCGGCGGCGGTTCACGCCGTTATCGTGCCAGATCGCGTCAGGGACAGCGGCACACCGGATGGATCACAGTGGCAGGGCGCGGCCGAGAATGGCGAACGGCCGGGGATCGCCCGGGAAGAAGTAGCTGCGCATGACGTCGTGGAAATCGAGCCGGCGGTACAGCTTCCAGGCCCGGTTGTCCTCGCCGTGGATCTCCGGGGTGGACAGCAGGACGTGGGATTCCGTGGCGCCGGCGAGCAGCCGGCGGGTGAGCGCCTCGCCGAGTCCCTGCCCCTGGGCCCGTGGGTGGATGTGCAGTTCGGTGAGTTCGAAATACCCGTTCATCAATTGGTCGATGCGTTCGCTGGGCGTGCCGACATGGCGCAGACCGGTTGCGACCTGTTGGTACCACCACTGATCGGGTGCGCCGCGGTACCCGTAGGCGACCCCGAGCATGGGGGCGGATCGCAGTGCCGCCTCCGGCGCCTCGTCGGCCGTGGGGACGTCGAACGCCGCGACGCCCGTCCAGCCTTCGCGGCGGGTGTGCTCCAGCCACATGGCGGCCCGCTGGCGTTCGGTGCCCCGTGGGTAGCGCATCGCGTCGACGTAGACGGACAGCGCGTCGTCGAGGCGGTGCTGCATGTCAGCCGGCGACAGATCGGTCAGGAGCGTCGCCACGGTGTGAGCCTTTCGGTGCGGCAGGGAAGTCGGGTGTCGGGTTGCTGAACAGGCGCTGTCGCCCGGCCGACGTCCCAGTCTTACAATTCGGGAGTCTGAAGTATGTGGTACGTGTCTGTGTGACCTCGTATCATGACTGTTAGGTATCCGTGACCACGGGTGCAGACGTCAGGAGCCGCTGCCGGCAGCGGTGTGAGTTGGGAGGCGCGGATGCCACTCTCCGATCATGAGCAGCGCATGCTCGACCAGATCGAGAGTGCGCTGTACGCCGAGGACCCGAAGTTCGCTTCGAGCGTCCGGGGCGGCACGCTGCACGCGCCGTCGGCGCGGCGGCGACTGCAGGGCGCAGGGCTGTTCGTCCTGGGTCTGGCGTTGCTGGTGCTGGGTGTGGCCTTTCGGATTCTGTGGATCAACCAGCTGCCGATCCTGAGCGTCATCGGTTTCGTGGTGATGTTTGCCGGTGCCGTGTTCGCGGTGACCGGGCCCCGGGTGCTGTCCAAGGAGAAGTCGTCCCCGGCGGGTGGCAAGTCCAAGCGGGCCCGTGCGGGCAACTCGTTCACCAATCGCATGGAAGACCGATTCCGTCGCAGGTTCGACGACTAGACGCGGACGCGTGACGCAGGGGTAGCCGATTCGGCTGCCCCTGTTTTGTTTTTCGCTCGGCCTGGTTTGTTTTCGGCGCGCTCTTGCCTGTTCCGGGTGGTGTGACACCCGACACGCCGGATCCGTAGCGAAATTTGCCGGTGGTGACGTGCGCCGCGATTTTTCAGGGGCTGTGCTCCGCGGCTCCCCACAATGCCCCACCAATCTCCCATATGTGCCGCCAACTGGGATTTTGGCGGTCAGCCTGGCCGTTTGAGGCCGTTCTCCACTCCCGATCTCTCGTGATTGCTGCGTCAGGTGGGGCAGATAAGGCGATTTTTAGACTTGAGATGGAGAGAAGTGGGGGATTGTGGGGTAATGTGGCGGACATCGGAGAGACCGGACTCCGGAGTGGTGGGAGGTGCCTGATGTTCCTGGGTACCTACACGCCGAAGCTCGACGACAAGGGGCGACTGACGTTGCCCGCCAAGTTCCGCGATGCACTGGCAGGAGGGTTGATGGTCGCCAAAAGTCCAGATCACAGCCTCGCCGTGTACCCGAGGGCCGAGTTCGAAGCCGAGATCGCCCGCCGCGTGGCGAGCACTCCCCGGAACGACCCCGCCGCTCGTGCCGACCTGCGCGTTTTCGCCGCGGGCGCCGACGAGCAGCACCCCGACGCTCAGGGCCGCATCACCCTGTCGGCCGACCACCGTCGCTACGCGAGCCTGACCAAGGAATGCGTCGTGATCGGTGCGGTCGACTACCTGGAAATCTGGGATGCCGCGGCCTGGCAGACCTACCAAGAAACTCACGAAGAGAACTTCTCCGCGGCAAGCGATGAAGCGCTCGGCAGCACCCTTTGACCTGCAGGCCCGTGCAGCGTGGCCTCTGCCCGAACCGGCCCTGGCGTACTTCCCCAACGTCAGGTTCGCGAACTCGGACAGAGACCTCGCTGCAGGGGCCGCACAAATCCACCAGCTGAAGCCTTTTGGGGGTGTTGCGTTGACCGATCGTCGGCCGCACATTCCGGTGCTGCTGGACCGCTGCGTCGAGCTGCTGGCCCCGGCACTCACCCGGGTCAGCGCCGATGGTGCCGGCGCCGTCATGATCGACGCGACGCTCGGCGCCGGTGGCCACTCCGAAGCCTTCCTCACGCGATTCCCCGCTGTGACGCTCATCGGCCTGGACCGCGACCAGACCGCGCTGCGGCTCGCGGGGGAGCGCCTGGCGCCGTTCGGTGACCGCGTGCACCTGGTCCACACCCCGTACGACGGCATCGACGAGGCGCTGACCCAATCCGGTTACCGGCCAGGCGAATTGGACGCCATCCTGTTCGACCTCGGGGTGTCCTCGATGCAGCTCGACCAGGCCGAGCGCGGTTTCGCGTACGCACAGGACGCGCCGCTGGACATGCGCATGGACCAGACCTCGGGCCTGACGGCGGCCGACATCCTGAACACCTACGACGCCAAGGCACTGACCCGCGTGCTGCGCGAGTACGGCGAGGAGAAGTTCGCCTCGCGCATCGCCGGCGCGATCGTCCGGGAGCGCGCCCGCCGCCCGTTCACCACGACGACCGAGCTGGTCGAGCTGCTCTACGCGGTGATCCCGGCCCCGGCCCGTCGCACCGGCGGGCATCCGGCCAAGCGGACGTTCCAGGCGCTGCGCACCGAGGTCAACGGCGAGCTCGACTGCCTGCGGGCGGCGATCCCCGCCGCCCTGGACGCGCTGCGTCCCGGCGGCCGGATCGCGGTCGAGGCGTATCAGTCGCTGGAGGACCGAATCGTCAAGGGCTACTTCACCGATGCCATCGCATCGCGTACCCCGGAGGGCCTGCCCATGGAGCTGCCCGGCTACGAGCCGCTCTTCACCGCGTTGACCCGGGGCGCCGAGCGGGCCGACGAACACGAACTCGAATTGAACCCGCGCAGCGCGTCCGTCCGCCTGCGCGCACTGGAAAAAGTTGTCACAAGGGGAGGTCTGTGATGGCAAAGCGGCCAGCACCGGTACGCGGCGGCAATGCTCGACGGGACTCCGACCCCGATCCGCGCCGCCGCACCACGCGCCGCGGCGGCGACCCGGCATCGCGTCGCGAGGGTGGCAAGGGGGAAGCCAAGCGCGACAACAAGACTGACGCCCGCGTCAAGCGCGGCAAGCGCGACGTCCGGCCGCAGCGGTCCAAGCCCACCGGTGCCGGCCCACAGACCACGCCGTTCGCCCGGCCGACGGCGGCGCCGTCGCGACCCAAGAGCGCCTCACAGGCCAAGGCCCGCGCCAAGGCACGGAAGGCCAAGGCGCCCAAGGTTGTTCGCACCCCGCTGCGGGAGCGGCTGCTCATCCGCATCGCCGAGATGGACCTCAACCCGCGGCATCTGATCGCGCGGGTGCCGTTCGTGGTGCTGATCATCGGGGCACTGGGTATGGGTCTGGGCGTCACGCTGTGGCTGTCGACCTCCGCGGCCGAGCGGTCGTACGAACTGGGCCGCGCCAAGGAGATCAATCAGGCTCTGCAGCAACAGAAAGAGGCGCTCGAGCGGGATGTGCTGGTCGCGCAGGCGGCGCCGGCCCTGGCCGATGCGGCGCGCAACCTCGGCATGATCCCGTCGCGCGACACCGCGCACCTGGTGCAGGACCCCACCGGCAACTGGCTGCTGGTCGGCAGCCCGAAGCCGGCGCAGGGAGTGCCGCCACCACCGCTGAACACGCCACTGCCCGAAGCGGCCCCGGCCGCGGCCCCGCGCCCGGCCCCGGCTGCCGCGCCCGCCCCGCAGCCGGCACCTGCTGCCGCTCCCGTCCCCGCTCCGGCGGGTGTCCCAGCTGTTCCGGCTCCCGCAGCTGTTCCGGTCCCGGGTGCCGCTCCGGCTCCCGCCGGTGTTCCGGCCCCGGCCGCCGCTCCGGCGCCCGTCGTGGTCGACCCGCGCGAGCAGGTCGTGCACGCTCCGGCGCCCGCGGCTCCGGCGCTCCCGGTGCCTGGGCAGGGCACGCTGCCCGGCCCGGCGTTGCAGCCTGAGGCCGCGCTGCCGGCGCCCGTCGCACAAGCCCCGGTCGCACAAGCCCCGGCTCAGGTCCCGGCCCCGGTCGCCCCGGCTCCCGTTCCGGTCCTGGCCCCGGCGCAGCCAGCCCCCGGTCTGCCCGCATGAGCGGCACGCGACCGCGCAAGACCGGTGCCGCGCGGACGGGCGCGCCCCGCAAGCGGCCGGCCGCCAAACCGCGTCCCGCGCAACCGCATTCGGCGCACGACCGGCGGACCCGCGAGGCCGTCGTGCCCGAGGGCCGGACCGGCTCGTTCGGGTTCCGGCACAAGGCCGGCAACATCGTCATCGCGGTGGTGCTGCTGGCCGCGGCCGTCCAGCTGTTCTTCCTGCAGGGCCCGCGGGCGGCCGGTCTGCGCGCCGAGGCCGCCAGCCAGCTCAAGGTCACCGACGTGCAGAAGGCGGTGCGCGGCAGCATCATCGACCGCAACAACGCCAAGCTGGCGTTCACCATCGAGGCCCGCGCACTGACGTTCCAGCCGAACCGGATCCGTCAGCAGCTGACCGAGGCCAAAGCCAAGACCCCGGCGGCGCCGGACCCCGACAAGCGGCTAAACGAGATCGCCGTCGGCGTGGCCGGCCTGCTGAACAACAAGCCCGATGCCGCCACCCTGGCCAAGAAGATCACCGGCCGCGACTCGTTCGTCTACCTGGCGCGGGCCGTCGACCCGGCGATCTCCGACGCCATCACCAAGAAGTACCCAGAGGTCGGCGCGGAGCGGCAGGACATCCGGCAGTACCCCGGTGGCTCGCTGGCCGCGAACGTCGTCGGCGACATCGGCTGGGACGGCCACGGCCTGCTCGGCCTCGAAGATTCCTTCGACGCAAAGCTTTCCGGCACCGACGGCTCGGTCACCTACGACCGCGGCTCGGACGGCGTGGTGATCCCCGGCAGCTACCGGGACCGGCACGACGCGATCAACGGCGCCACCATCCAGCTCACGCTCGACAACGACATCCAGTACTACGTCCAGCAGCAGGTGCAGCAGGCCAAGGACATGTCCGGCGCGCACGACGTGTCCGCGGTGGTCCTGGATTCGAAGACCGGCGAGATTCTCGCGATGACGAACGACAACACCTTCGATCCGGCCCAGGAGCTGAGCCGGCAGGACGACAAGCAGATGGGCAACCTGCCTGCGACGTCGCCGTTCGAGCCGGGCTCGGTGAACAAGATCGTCACCGCGGCGTCGGTCATCGAGTTCGGGCTGTCGAATCCCGATGAGGTGCTTCAGGTTCCGGGCAGCTACAACATGGGTGGTGTCACCATCCGCGACGCCTGGGGCCACGGCACCGACCCGTACACCACCACCGGCGTCTTCGGGAAGTCCTCGAACATCGGCACCCTGATGCTGGCCCAGCGGGTCGGCCCGGAGCGCTTCGCCGACATGCTGACGAAGTTCGGCCTCGGCCAGCGCACGGGTTCGGGCCTGCCCGGGGAGAGCGCGGGTCTGGTCCCGCCGATCGACCAGTGGTCGGGCAGCTCGTTCGCGAACCTGCCCATCGGACAGGGCCTTTCGATGACCCTGCTGCAGATGACCGGCATGTACCAGGCCATCGCCAACGACGGCCTGCGCATCCCGCCGCGCATCGTCAAGTCGATCGTCTCGGCCGACGGCACGCACCAGGACCAGGCGGCGCCCGAGGGCGTGCAGGTCGTGTCGCCGCAGACCGCGGCGACACTGCGCAACATGTTCCGCGCGACCCTGCAGCGTGACCCGCGCGGCACCCAGCAGGGCACCGGCTGGCCGGGCGCTGTCGAGGGCTATCAGATGGCCGGCAAGACCGGCACCGCCCAGCAGATCAACCCGGCCTGCGGCTGCTACTACGACGACGACCACTACTGGATCACCTTCGCAGGCATGGCGCCGTCGGACGACCCGCGTTACGTCGTCGGCATCATGGCCAACAACCCGCAGCGCAACGCCGACGGCACGCCGGGCCACTCGATGGCGCAGCTGTTCCACAACATCGCGGCCTGGCTGATGCAGCGCGAGAACGTGCCGCTGTCGCCGGACCCCGGTCCGCCGCTGGTCCTGCAGGCCACCTGACGGGCGGGGCGCCCGTCTCCGGCCCGGTACTGTGTCATGGCCATGTCTTCGCCTACCTTGCGCCCCGCTGACCCTGTCGGGGCCGCGCTGGGCTCGTTGGCCGACCACGTCGGCGCTGCGCTGCCGTCCGAGGCCCAGGCCGGTGAGCTGCGTGTCACCGGTGTCACGCTGAGCAGTCGCGACGTCGTCGCCGGTGACCTGTTCGCGGCGCTGCCGGGTTCGGCCGCCCACGGCGCGCGGTTCGCCGCCGACGCCGTCGCGGCCGGCGCCGCCGCGGTACTGACCGACCCGGAGGGGCGGGAGCTCCTGGACGTGGATGTGCCCGTCCTCGTGCACCCCGACCCGCGGGCGGTCCTGGGCGAAGTCGCCGCCGAAATCTACGGCCGGCCTTCGGAGCGGCTGCGCGTCATCGGCATCACCGGAACGTCCGGCAAGACCACGACCACCTATCTGGTGGAGGCGGGGCTGCGCGCCGCGGGACGGGTGGCCGGGCTCATCGGCACCGTCGGCATCCGAATCGACGGCCGTGACCTGCCGAGTTCGCTGACCACCCCCGAGGCGCCGGCGCTGCAGGCGCTGCTGGCCACCATGGTCGAACGCGGTGTCGACACCGTCGTCATGGAGGTGTCGAGCCACGCGCTGTCGCTGGGCCGGGTGGACGCGCTGCGCTTCGCCGCCGGCGGTTTCACCAATCTGTCGCGCGACCACCTCGATTTCCACCCCACCATGGACGACTACCTCGACGCCAAAGCCCGTCTGTTCCAACCTGATTCGCCCAACCATGCCGAAGTGTCGGTCGTCTGCGTGGACGACGACTGGGGCCGCAAGATGGCGGCGCGGGCCGCCGATCCGGTGACCGTCAGCACCACCGGCGACGCCGACTGGACCGTCACCGACATCGACGCCGACCGCGGCGGCCAGCAGTTCACGGCCGTCGGGCCCGACGGCGCCCGGCACGCGCTGCGGATCGGCCTGCCCGGCGGCTACAACGTCGCCAACGCGCTGCTGGCGGTGGCGCTGCTCGACGCCGTCGGCGTCACACCGGAGCAGGCGGCACCGGGACTGGCGACCGCCACCGTGCCCGGCCGCCTGCAGCCCATCGACCGCGGGCAGGACTTCCTGGCCCTCGTCGACTACGCGCACAAGCCCGGCGCCCTGGAGGCGGTGCTGCAGACGCTGCGCCCGCAGACCCGGGGCCGGCTGGCCGTGGTGTTCGGCGCCGGCGGCAACCGGGACGCCGGGAAGCGCGAACCGATGGGACGCATCGCCGCGGAACTCGCCGACCTGGTCGTGATCACCGACGACAACCCGCGTGACGAGGACCCGGACCTCATCCGGGCCACCATCGCCGCGGGCGCCGCCGGCGGCTCGGCCGAGGTGGTGGTGATCGGTGACCGCCGGGCCGCCATCGACCACGCCGTCGCCTGGGCGCGCGCGGGCGACACCGTCCTGGTGGCGGGCAAGGGCCACGAGTCGGGCCAGACCCGCGCCGGCCAGACCAGGCCCTTCGATGATCGTGATGAGTTGGCCGCCTCGCTCGATGCGGCGGCCGGGAAAGCTGGGGAGTCACCCGCATGATCGACCTGACCCTGGCAGAGATCGCCGACATCGTCGGCGGCGAACTGTCCGACATCACGCCGGAGGCGGCGGCTGCGACGCGCGTGACGGGCACCGTCGAATTCGACTCGCGGGCCGTCACCGCAGGCGGGCTGTTCCTGGCGTTGCCGGGCGCCCGGACCGACGGACATGACTTCGCCGCGGGTGCGGTGGCGGCAGGTGCCGTCGCGGTGCTGGCGGCCCGGCCGGTCGGGGTGCCGGCCATCGTCGTGAAACCGGTTGCCGGACAAGTCGATTCGGCGTCGGGCGCGCTGGAGCACGACACCGACGGCTCGGGCGCCGCAGTGCTGGCGGCCCTGGGCAAGCTGGCCCGTGCCGTGGCCGACCGGCTGACCGCCGGGGGTCTGCGGATCATCGGCGTCACCGGCTCCTCGGGCAAGACGTCGACCAAGGACCTGCTGGCCGCGGTACTGGCGCCGCTGGGTGAGGTGATCGCGCCGCCCGGATCGTTCAACAACGAGCTCGGCCATCCGTGGACCGTGCTGCGCGCCACCGGCGACACCGACTTCCTGGTGCTGGAGATGTCCGCGCGGCACCCCGGCAACATCGCCGCGCTCGCCGAGATCGCGCCGCCGTCGATCGGTGTGGTGCTCAACGTCGGCACCGCGCATCTCGGCGAATTCGGCTCGCGCGACGTCATCGCTGCGACGAAATCCGAACTGCCGCAGGCTGTCCCGGCATCCGGTGTCGTCATCCTCAACGCCGACGACGGTGCCGTCGCCGCCATGGCGGACGTCACCCGGGCCCGTGTCGTGCGGGTATCCCGCTCGCCGGGCGCCGACCTGTGGGCCGGTGACGTCACCCTCGACGAGTTGGCCCGCCCGCGCTTCACCCTGCACGCGGGGGAGCAGCAGGTTGACGTCGCGCTGGCCGTTCACGGCGACCATCAGGTGTCCAACGCGCTCAGCGCCGCCGCCGTCGCGCTGGAATGCGGCGCGACGCTGCCGCAGGTGGCCGACGCGCTCGCCGGCGCCGGCCCCGTCTCGAAGCACCGCATGCAGGTCACCACCCGGGCCGACGGCGTGGTCGTGGTGAACGACGCCTACAACGCCAACCCCGACTCGATGCGTGCGGGCCTCAAGGCACTGGCCTGGATGGCCAAGTCGGCGCGTGCCGAATCCGGCACGCCGGTGCGTAGCTGGGCGGTGCTCGGCGAGATGGCCGAACTGGGTGACGACGCGATTGCCGAACATGACAGCATCGGTCGACTGGCCGTGCGTTTAGATGTGTCACGACTGGTCGTCGTCGGAACCGGGAGGACTATGGGCGCCATGCAACACGGCGCGGTGATGGAAGGTTCGTGGGGCAGCGAGGTATCGCCCGTCCCCGATGCCGAAGCCGCGCTTGATTTGCTGCGCGCCGAGCTGGAGCCCGGCGACGTCGTGCTGGTCAAGGCCTCGAACTCCGCGGGGCTCGGCGCGCTGGCCGAGGAGCTGGCGCGGGAGGGGCAGGCATGATCCAGATCCTGTTCGCCGTCGGTATCGCGCTCGCGGTGTCGATCGTGCTGACGCCGGTGCTGATCCGGCTGTTCACCCGCCGCGGCTTCGGTCACGAGATCCGCGAGGACGGTCCGGCCAGCCACCAGAAGAAGCGCGGGACGCCGTCGATGGGTGGCGTCGCGATCATCGCCGGCATCTGGTGCGGGTATCTCGGTACCCACCTCGTCGGCTTGCTCGTCGACGGCGAAGGGCCGTCGGCGTCGGGCCTGCTCGTGCTCGGTCTGGCCACGTCGCTGGGTGCCGTCGGTTTCATCGACGACCTGATCAAGCTCCGCCGGGCCCGCAACCTGGGTCTGAACAAGACCGCCAAGACCGTCGGCCAGCTGGTGTCGGCCGTGCTGTTCGGCGTCCTGGTGCTGCAGTTCCGCAACGGCTACGGGCTGACGCCGGCCAGCGCCGGCCTGTCCTACGTGCGCGAGATCGCGACCGTCACCCTGGGCCCGCTGCTGTTCGTGCTGTTCATCGTGATCCTGGTCAGCGCGTGGTCCAACGCCGTCAACTTCACCGACGGTCTGGACGGGCTGGCGGCCGGCGCGATGGCGATGGTCAGCGCGGCGTATGTGCTGATCACGTTCTGGCAGTACCGCAACGCGTGCGCCACCAGCCCGGGACCGGGCTGCTACAACGTCCGTGACCCGCTGGACCTGGCGCTGGTCGCGGCCGCGACGGCGGGCGCATGCATCGGCTTCCTGTGGTGGAACGCCGCGCCGGCGAAGATCTTCATGGGCGACACCGGCTCGCTGGCGCTGGGCGGCATCATCGCCGGCCTGTCGGTGACCAGCCGGACCGAGACGCTGGCCATCGTGCTCGGCGCCCTGTTCGTCGCCGAGGTGACCTCGGTCGTGGTCCAGATCCTGGCCTTCCGCACCACGGGGCGGCGGGTGTTCCGCATGGCGCCGTTCCATCATCATTTCGAGCTGGCCGGCTGGGCCGAGACCACGGTGATCATCAGGTTCTGGTTGCTGACCGCCATCGCCTGCGGGCTCGGGGTGGCGCTGTTCTACAGCGAATGGCTGTCGGCGGGTGGCCGCTAGACACGCGGCTCCCAGCCGACATTCAGCATTTGCGCGGTGGTGCCCGAGGCCGCTGTTAGGGTTCGCGCCATGAGTGTCGAGAAATACCTGGTCGGGCCGGTTGTCGTGCTGGCGGGCGCGGCGCTGATCGCCGGTTGCGGCGGTTCGGACGGCAAGTCCGGGAGTGGTGGCCAGGCCGCGGCGAAGTACGACATCTCGAAGGTCGGCGGTGCCAAGAGCAGCCTGCCGCCGGGTTACGACCCGATGGATCTGGAGGCCGACACCGTCACGCAGGAGAAGCTCGACGCCCCCGGTGTCGGCGCGCTCACCACAACTCCGCCGTCGATCGTCACGCCCGCCGAGTGCGCGTCGCTGCTCAAGCCGCTCGCGCCCGCCGGCGTCGGCGCCAAGACCGCGGGCTTCATCGGCAGCAACCAGGAAGGCCACACCGTCATCGTGATGGCGGCGGAAGCGGCCGGCACCGTCGGCGAACTCGGCCACGCGGGCTGCGATCAGTTCACCGTCGACTCGACCGACGGCGTCACCGCAACGGTCGACCGCGTTCCCGGCCCCGACATCGCGGGCGCCAAGACCATGGGCGTACAGGCGCACATCGCCGCCAATGGCAAGGCCATCGAGGAGACCACCTACACCGCCGTCCTGGGGGACAAGACCGTGGCCGTCGTCCAGGCCGACGTCGACCCGCAGGTCGCCAAGGAGCTGCTCGTCAAGGCGGTCGCGGCGATCAAGAGCTGATTTCTCTCCGACGCCGCGGCCGCCGCGAATGTAACCAGGCGGCGGCAGAACGCCCCGAATCTCGCCGTGACGTTGCATTCGTGACGGCGGGCCGCTGACCGTGCGGCCGCGGCGCAGTGTCAAGGAGCCACGGCGGCCTCGCGGGCCGTGTGATGAGGGACTCCTGGCAAATCGCCCCATTCCGGCGACACGCGCCGGATGTGCCACGCCCTGCGGGTGCGACAGGGGAGGATTTTGGGATGCAAGGGACAGTTGTGGTTTCTGTGACCAATGTGAACGACGAGGTCGGGTAGTCACATGCCGGACATCCTTGCAAAGCTGCGCCGGGGCAAAGCCGGCCCGGAAACTCCGCAGGCCCCGGACGAGAAGAACCCGAGCGCCTCCGACGCCGGCGGCAAAGACGCGGGCAAAGACGCGGCCGCGGAGTCGACGGCGAAGGCCGCTCAACCCAAGCGACAGGGCCCCCGGGCCCGGTTCGGGGCCTGGCTGAGCCGGCCGATGACGTCGTTCCACCTGGTCATCGCCTGCGCGGCACTGCTGATCACCCTGGGCCTGACCATGGTGCTCTCGGCCTCGGGCGTGCACTCGTACGACGAGGACGGCTCGCCGTGGACGATCTTCGCCAAGCAGGTGCTCTGGACTGTCATCGGCCTCATCGCGTTCTACGTCGCGCTGCGGTTGCCCATCGCGTTCATGCGCCGGATGGCGCTGCCGGCGTTCATCGTCAGCCTCGTGCTGATCGCCCTGGTGCTGATCCCGGGCATCGGCCACCTGTCCAACGGCGCCCGCGGCTGGTTCGTCGTCGCCGGTTTCTCGATGCAGCCGTCCGAGCTGACCAAGATCGCCTTCGCGATCTGGGGTTCGCACCTGCTGGCGACCCGCCGCATGCAGCACGCCGGCTGGAAAGAACTGCTGTTCCCGCTGGTCCCCGCGGCGGTGCTGGCGCTGGGCCTGATCGTGGCCGAGCCCGACCTCGGGCAGACGGTGTCGGTGAGCATCGTGCTGCTCGGCCTGCTCTGGTACGCCGGTCTGTCACTGCGGATCTTCCTGAGCTCCCTGGTCCTGTGCATCGGTGCGGCCGCGATCATGGCGGTCTCGGCCGGCTACCGCTCCGACCGTGTGCGGGCGTGGCTGGACCCCGACTCCGACCTGCAGGGCATCGGTTATCAGTCGCGGCAGGCCAAGTACGCGCTGGCCAACGGCGGCATGTTCGGCGACGGGCTGGGCCAGGGCACCGCGAAGTTCAACTACCTGCCCAACGCGCACAACGACTTCATCTTCGCCATCATCGGCGAGGAACTCGGCTTCATCGGCGCCGCGGGCCTGCTGGCGCTGTTCGGCCTGTTCGCCTACACCGGCATGCGCATCGCCCGCCGGTCGGTCGACCCGTTCCTGCGCCTGCTGACCGCCACGACGACGCTGTGGGTCGTCGGCCAGGTGTTCATCAACGTCGGCTACGTGCTCGGCCTCCTGCCGGTCACGGGCATCCAGCTGCCGCTCATCTCCGCCGGTGGAACAGCAACGGCCACAACGCTTCTGCTGATCGGGCTGATCGCCAATGCGGCGCGCCACGAGCCCGAGGCGGTGGCCGCGCTGCGCGCCGGCCGCGACGACCGGATGAACCGGATTCTGCGGCTGCCGCCGCCCGTGCCGTATTCGCCGACCACGCTGGACTCGGCCCGGGACCGGCTGCGTGGCCGCGGCGACAAGCCGGTCCGCAAGCCTGCCGCCCGGCAGGCCAAACCCACCAAGCCGGCAAAGCCCACCAGGGCTGCCCGCCCCACCCGGCAGGCCACCCGGCAGGAGCCGCCGGGCCGCCAGCGCCGGACCGACGCCCCGCGGCGCACGCGACGCACCGAGGAACCGGACCGGCGGTCGGACCGCGCCCGCCGAAACCCCGTACCGGCCGACGGTGCCGGACGGCGTGCAAGGCAAAATGGTGACCTCAAGGGTCAACAAAGACGTGACCCGCGCCGGTCGGACCCGCGGGTCCGCACATTGGAAGGTCAGCGGTACGGGTGAGTGTGAGTTCGGGCCGGAGCGACGGGGGAGGGTCCCGCATCTCGGTGGTTCTGGCCGGAGGCGGCACCGCAGGTCACATCGAACCCGCGATGGCGGTCGCCGACGCACTGGTGGCGCTGCGGCCCGATGTCCGGATCACCGCCCTCGGCACGGCCCGCGGGCTGGAGACCCGGCTGGTTCCCGAACGTGGCTACGACCTCGAGCTGATCACGCCGGTTCCGTTGCCGCGCAAACCTTCTGCCGACCTGGCTCGGCTGCCGCTGCGGGTTCGCGCCGCGGTGCGTGAGACCCGCGACGTCCTCGACGCCGTCCAGGCCGACGTCGTCGTGGGCTTCGGCGGCTACGTCTCGCTGCCCGCCTACCTCGCCGCCCGCGGTGGGGGACTGCGCCGGCGCCGCACCGTCCCGGTCGTGGTGCACGAGGCCAACGCCAGCGCGGGCTGGGCCAACAAGGTCGGCGCCCGCTCGGCGCGCCGGGTGCTGGCCGCGGTACCGGATTCGGGTCTCAAGGGCGGCGAGGTCGTCGGCATCCCGGTGCGCGAGTCCATCACCTCGCTCGACCGGGCCGCGCTGCGCGCGCAGGCCCGCGAGTTCTTCGGTTTCGCCGACGACGCCCGCGTGCTGCTGGTTTTCGGCGGCTCCCAGGGCGCGCAGTCGCTCAACCGCGCCGTTTCCGGTGCGGCGAAAAGCCTCGCCGCGCAAGGTGTTTCGGTCCTGCACGCCTACGGCCGCAAGAACACCCTCGAGCTGCCGGAGCCGGCGCCGGGCGCCCCGCCGTATGTCGGGGTGCCGTACCTCGACCGCATGGATTTGGCTTATGCGGCTGCCGATCTGGCGATCTGCCGGTCCGGCGCCATGACCGTCGCCGAGGTCAGCGCCGTCGGTCTGCCCGCGGTCTACGTGCCGCTGCCGATCGGCAACGGCGAGCAACGACTCAACGCACTCCCGGTGGTCGACGCCGGCGGCGGCCTGCTGGTCGACGACGCCGAGCTGACCCCGGACTTCGTCACCGAACGGATCGGAAACTTGATGCGCGACACCGCCGCACTGGACCAGATGACGACGGCGGCCGCGCTGGCCGGCCACCGTGACGCGGCCCGGCGGGTGGCGCAGATCGCCCTGGAAGTCGCGGGCGTCGCGGCCGGATCGGATGCCCGGTGACGGCGCGGGAGCTGCCACCCGAGCTCGCCCGGGTGCACATGGTCGGTATCGGCGGTGCCGGGATGTCCGGCATCGCCCGGATTCTGCTGGACCGCGGCGGCCAGGTGTCCGGTTCGGACGCCAAGGAATCCCGTGGTGTCGCGGCGCTGCGGGCCCGCGGGGCCGAGATCCGGATCGGGCACGACGCGTCGTCGCTGGACATGCTGCCGGGTGGTCCGACCGTCGTGGTCAGCACGCACGCCGCCATCCCCAAGGACAACCCTGAGCTGGTGGAGGCCCACCGGCGCGGCATCCCGGTGATCATGCGCCCGGTCGTGCTCGCCAAGCTGATGGACGGCTACCGCTCGGTGCTGGTGACCGGCACGCACGGCAAGACCACGACGACGTCGATGGTCATTGTGGCGTTGCAGCACAATGGTTTTGACCCGTCGTTCGCCGTCGGTGGCGACCTGGGCGAGGCCGGCACCAACGCGCACCACGGCAGCGGCGACTGTTTTGTCGCCGAGGCCGACGAGAGCGACGGCTCGCTGCTCGAGTACACGCCCGACGTGGCGGTGGTGACCAACATCGAGGCCGACCACCTGGACCACTTCGGCAGCGTCGAGGCCTACACCGCGGTGTTCGACGACTTCGTGGCCCGGCTGCGTCCCGGTGGCGCGCTGGTGGTGTGCGCCGACGACCCGGGCGCCGAGGCGCTGGCCCAGCGGTCGGCGGAGCGCGGCGTTCGTGTGCTGCGGTACGGCATGGGCAGTGCACAGCGCACGGATCTGGAAGCGACGCTGCTGACCTGGCAGCAGCAGGGCACCGGCGGCGTCGCGGCCATCCAACTCGCGGGCGAGCCGCACCGCCGGGGCATGCGGCTGTCGGTGCCGGGCAAGCACATGGCGCTCAACGCGCTGGCCGCGCTGCTGGCGGCCCGCGAGGTCGGTGCCGATCCGGAGGCCGTGCTCGACGGTCTCACCGGGTTCGAAGGCGTGCGGCGCCGCTTCGAGGCGGTCGGAACCGCTTACGGCGTCCGGGTTTTCGACGACTACGCACACCATCCCACCGAGGTCCGGGCGACGCTCGAGGCGTTGCGGGCGGTGGCCGGCACGTCGCGGTCCATCGTGGTGTTCCAGCCCCACCTGTATTCGCGCACACAGACTTTCGCGAAGGAGTTCGGCCAGGCGCTGGATCGTGCCGACGAGGTGTTCGTCCTCGACGTGTATGCCGCGCGGGAGGCCCCGCTGGCCGGCGTCAGCGGTGCGAGCATCGTCGAGCATGTCTCGGCCCCGGTGCACTACGTGCCGGACTTCTCCGCGGTTGCCGAGCAGGTGGCGGCCAAGGCCGGTCCCGGTGACGTCATCGTCACCATGGGCGCCGGCGACGTCACGCTGCTGGGCCGCGAGATCCTGACCGCACTGGAGATCAAGGCGAACCGCGCAGCTCCGGGACGGCCCACGCCGTGACCGTGGAGGACGGCTCGGGGGAGCCGGCTGCCGAACCTGTTGCGGCGCAGGACGATACGGTGCCGGGCGAGGCGGCGGCAGAAGCGCCCGCGGACGAGGCGGCGCCGGACGCCGCGTCGGCCGATCCCGCGTCACCCGACTACGAGGGGCCCCGTCGCCGTGCCCGGCGCGAGCGGGAGGAACGCCGCATCGCGCTGGAACGGGCCAGGGCCCTGGAGCAGGCGCGTCAGGAGGCCCGGCGCCGGGCGGCGGGCCTGTCCGACCAGCCCAAGGCGCCCACGCGCGGCGTCATCCGCGGCCTGAAGATGTTGCTGTGGTCGGCGGTGACGGCCGTCGTCGCCGTCACGCTGGGCCTGGTGCTGTACTTCACGCCGATCATGGCGGTCCGGCACACCGTGGTGACCGGTCTGGCGAGCCTCACCGAAGACGAGGTGAAGGCGGCCGCCGCGGTCAAACCGGACACGCCGCTGCTGCAGGTCAACACCGACGCGGTGGCCGAACGGGTCGCCACGATCCGGCGGGTGGCCAGCGCCAGGGTGCAGCGGGAGTACCCGTCCACGCTGCGGATCACGGTGGCCGAGCGGGTCCCGGTGGCGGCCAAGGAGTATCCGGACGGTCCGCACCTGTTCGACCGCGACGGGGTGGATTTCGCGACCGAGCCGCCGCCGCAGGGACTGCCGTACCTCGATGCCGACAATCCCGGCCCGAAGGATCCGGCGACGCTGGCGGCCCTCGAGGTCTTGTTGTCGCTGCGTCCTGAGGTGTTCAGCCAGGTCGCACGGGTCGGGGCGCCGTCGGTTGCCGCCGTCACGCTGACGCTGAACGACGGTCGTGAGGTCATCTGGGGGACCACCGACCGCACGGAGGAGAAGGCGCTGAAGCTGGGCGCGCTGCTAACGCAGCCGGGGCACACCTATGACGTGTCCAGTCCTGACCTGCCCACTGTGAAGTAGCTCATCGCTGCGGGCGTTTCGCACGCCTGGTCCGAGAAAAATCGCGTGAACTCTCGGCGCGCCTGCACGGCTGCGGCGCGGCCGCACCCTACCGTTCTGTTTGCGCGGAACAACTTGACATAACTCTAACCCTATGGTTGAGGTTTAGGGTTTTGATTCGAGAAGTTTTGCTCAGGACAAACCGAGCCAGGGAGGAAGACGTCAGATGACACCCCCGCATAACTACCTCGCCGTCATCAAGGTGATCGGTGTCGGCGGCGGCGGCGTCAACGCCGTCAACCGCATGATCGAACAGGGCCTTCGCGGCGTCGAGTTCATCGCGATCAACACCGACGCGCAGGCGCTGCTGCTCAGTGAGGCAGACGTCAAGCTCGATGTCGGTCGCGACTCGACCCGTGGCCTGGGTGCCGGCGCCGACCCCGAGGTGGGACGCAAGGCCGCCGAGGACGCCAAGGACGAGATCGAAGAGCTGCTGCGCGGCGCCGACATGGTGTTCGTCACCGCCGGCGAGGGTGGTGGCACCGGCACCGGTGGCGCGCCCATCGTCGCCGGCATCGCCCGCAAGCTCGGCGCGCTGACCGTCGGTGTGGTGACCCGCCCGTTCTCGTTCGAGGGCAAGCGCCGCTCGAACCAGGCCGAGCTGGGCATCCAGGCGCTGCGCGAGAGCTGCGACACCCTGATCGTCATCCCCAACGACCGCCTGCTGCAGATGGGCGACGCCGCCGTCTCGCTGATGGACGCGTTCCGCAGCGCTGACGAGGTGCTGCTCAACGGTGTGCAGGGCATCACCGACCTGATCACCACGCCCGGCCTGATCAACGTCGACTTCGCCGACGTCAAGGGCGTCATGAGCAGTGCCGGCACGGCGTTGATGGGTATCGGTTCGGCCCGCGGTGACGGTCGTGCGCTCAAGGCCGCGGAGATCGCCATCAACTCGCCGCTGCTGGAGGCCTCGATGGACGGCGCTCAGGGCGTGCTGATGTCGGTGGCCGGCGGTAGCGACCTGGGTCTGTTCGAGATCAACGAGGCCGCGTCGCTGGTGCAGGACGCCGCGCACCCCGAGGCCAACATCATCTTCGGAACCGTCATCGACGATTCGCTGGGCGACGAGGTCCGGGTCACGGTCATCGCGGCCGGGTTCGACACCGCGGGTCAGAGTCGTAAGCCCGTCACCTCGGCGGTGCCGGGTGCGACTGCGACGCCGGCTGCTGCCGGTGGCGCGCACCGGGCGCAGACCTTCGGCACGGCGAGCGCCGGCAAGGTCGGTGCCTTCAACGCCGACCCGGGTACCGTCCCGGCGGCGACCAACGGTGTGACGGTGAGCGTCGGCGGCCGCGGCGACGACGATGACGACGTCGACGTGCCGCCGTTCATGAAGCACTGACGGTGACCGAGTGGCGCGGATACGCCGGATAAATTTGTCATCGTGACGTTCCGTATCCGCAGAGTGACTACGACGCGTGCGGGCGGGGTCTCGAAGGCCCCGTTCGACACGTTCAACCTGGGTGACCACGTCGGCGACGATCCAAAGGCCGTGGCGGCCAACCGGACTCGGCTGGCCGAGGCCATCGGGCACGGCCCGCTGGTGTGGATGAACCAGGTGCACGGTGACCATGTCGAAGTTGTCGAGGGCCCTGGAACTGGAGCCGGGGGAGCCTACGACAACACCGACGCCCTGGTCACCGCGAGACCGCGGCTTCCGCTCGCGGTGATCACGGCCGACTGTGTGCCGGTGCTGTTGGGTGATGCGCGCGCCGGTGTGGTGGGCGCCGTGCATGCCGGACGGGTCGGCGCGCAGAAGGGCGTGGTGCTGCGCACGGTCGAGGCGATGCAGAAACTCGGTGCGCAGGTGCAGGACATCTCGGTGCTGCTCGGTCCGGCGGTCAGCGGCCGCAATTATGAGGTGCCCTACGAGATGGCCGACGACGTCGAGGCGGTGCTGCCGGGCAGCATCACCACGACCGCCCGCGGCACGGTGGGTCTGGACCTGCGGGCCGGCATCGCCAAGCAGTTGGCCGGCTTGGGTATCAAGGCCATCGACATCGACCCGCGCTGCACGGTCGACGATCCGAATCTCTTCAGCCACCGACGTGGCGCCCCGACCGGGCGGCTGGCGTCGGTGGTGTGGATGGAATGACCAGCACGCCGCGCGAGGCCGAACTGGCCGCGTCGCTGGCCCGGATTCAGGAGCGGATCGACGCTGCCGCGGCAGCCGCCGGCCGGGATCGGGCCGACATCGAATTTCTTCCGGTGACCAAATTCTTTCCGGCGAGTGATGTTGTTGCGCTCTTCGGATTGGGCTGCCGGGCATTCGGTGAATCCCGGGAGCAGGAAGCCTCAGGCAAAGTCGATGAGGTGTCGGGCATCTTGTCGGACAAGAAATTGATCACAGCGCCGGGCGAATTGTTGGATGCGTCATCGAACATAGAGTCGAACAATGCAATTCGATGGCACATGATCGGCCGAATTCAACGCAACAAAGCGCGGGCCGTGGCGCGCTGGGCGGCGGTGGCGCATTCCGTCGATACCGGGCCGTTGATCGCCGCGTTGTCCCGCGGCGCGGTCGAGGCGCTGGACCAAGGCCGCAGGTCCGAGCCCCTGCAGGTCTACATCCAGGTCAGCCTGGACGGCGATCCGGCGCGCGGCGGCGTCCCGGTGGACCGGCCCGATCTGGTCGACGATCTGTGCGCGGCCGCGCACGCGGCCCCGGGCCTGGGTTTGGCGGGCCTGATGGCGATCCCGCCGCTGACCAGCGACGCCGAAGCGGAGTTTGCGCGACTGGAGGCTGAATTGCTCAGGGTCCAAACGCAATACCCCCACCGACTGGGGCTCTCCGCGGGCATGTCCAACGACCTGGAAATCGCGGTGCGACACGGGTCAACGTGTGTGCGTGTCGGTACCGCGTTAATGGGACCGCGTCCTCTAACGTCACCATGAGTAGTCACTCCAGTCACACTTACATCACAGTCACCAGACACCACATTCTTAGCTAGGGGCATCCGATGAGCACACTGCACAAGGTCAAGGCCTACTTCGGTATGGCGCCGATGGACGACTACGACGACGAGTACTACGACGACGAAGACCGTCCATCGCGCGCCTACCAGGCGCCGCGCCGCCCCCGCGACGAGCGTTTCGAGGACGACGACTACGGCCGTGGTGAGCCGCGCGGCTACGACGACCGCATGGGCCGCGAATACGAAAGTGCCCCAATGGGTTACCGCGGTGGCTACGACGAGATGCCGGCGCGCGGCCCGCGCGAGTTCGAGCGTCCGCGCTTCAACACCCTGCGTGGTGCCACCCGTGGTGCCGTCGCCATGGAGCCCCGCCGCATGGCCGAGCTGTTCGAGGCCGGCAGCGCCCTCGCCAAGATCACGACCCTGCGTCCCAAGGACTACAGCGAGGCCCGCACCATCGGTGAGCGCTTCCGTGACGGCACCCCGGTGATCATGGACCTGGTGTCGATGGACAACGCCGACGCCAAGCGCCTCGTCGACTTCGCCGCCGGCCTGGCCTTCGCGCTGCGCGGCTCGTTCGACAAGGTCGCCACCAAGGTGTTCCTGCTGTCGCCGGCCGACGTCGACGTCAGCGCCGAGGAGCGTCGCCGCATCGCCGAGGCGGGCTTCTACAGCTACCAGTAACACCTGCGCAGCTTCACGCAAGACCCCTTCGGCCCCCGGCCGGAGGGGTCTGCGTTAGGTAGGCTCGCTCTCAAGCGCCGACAGCAGTCGGCGCTTTTCCCGCGCTAGTGAGGTCTGTTGCATTGACCCTGTTCTTCGACATTCTGGGTTTTGCGCTGTTCGTCTTCTGGCTGCTGTTGATCGCCCGCGTGGTGGTGGAGTTCATCCGCGGATTCAGCCGGGACTGGCAGCCGAGGGGACTGACCGTGGTGATCCTCGAGGCGATCATGACGGTGACCGATCCTCCGGTGAAGCTGTTGCGGCGCTTGATCCCTCCGCTGACCATCGGGCCGGTCCGGGTCGACCTGTCCATCGTGGTGCTGCTCATGGTGGTGTTCATCGGCATGCGGCTGTCGTTCGATCAGGTGGGGGCCTGAGCACGACGTTCCCCTGACCTGCAGAAGCGCATTAATTACATTTATGTAATTAATGCGCTTCTTTCGTTTTGGTCAATTCGCGCCGCGCGTCGGGCCGCGTTGCCGAATTCCAATGAAACATTGAAATTCGTTCTTAATTCCGGACCTCGCCTGCAACCGACGGGTCTGCTGTGACAGGATGGACGCCAGTTACTCCACGATCGCTCTACACTTTGATCGCTCTACACTTTGACACCGATTGACGGTCCAGACTGCAAGGGGGCAGAAGATGCCGCTAACTCCGGCTGACGTCCACAACGTCGCATTCAGCAAGCCGCCGATTGGCAAGCGCGGTTATAACGAGGATGAGGTCGATGCATTCCTCGATCTCGTCGAGACCGAGCTGACTCGGCTGATCGAAGAGAACAGCGATCTGCGGCAGCGGGTCGCCGAGCTCGACGCCGAGCTCCAGTCCGCCCGCACCGGCCAGCCGGTGGCGGCTCCGGTCTTCACCCCGCCTGCGCCGGAGCCCGAGCCCGTCGCGGCGCCCGCGCCGGCGGCCGCGCCTGTCGCCGCGCCGGTCGGCGAGGACCACCACGTCCGCGCGGCCAAGGTGCTGAGCCTGGCCCAGGACACCGCCGACCGTCTCACCAGTTCGGCCAAGGCCGAGGCCGACAAGACCCTCGCCGACGCCCGGGCGCAGGCCGATGCCCTGGTCAGCGACGCCAAGCGCACTGCCGAGACCACGGTCGCCGACGCCAAGGCGCGCGCCGAGGCCATGCTGGCGGACGCGCAGACCCGTTCGGAGGCCCAGCTGCGTCAGGCCCAGGACAAGGCCGACGCCCTGCAGGCCGACGCCGAGCGCAAGCACACCGAGATCATGGGCAACATCAACCAGCAGCGCACGGTGCTGGAAGGCCGCCTCGAGCAGCTGCGCACGTTCGAGCGCGAGTACCGCACCCGCCTCAAGACCTACCTGGAGTCCCAGCTCGAAGAGCTCGGCCAGCGCGGCTCTGCCGCTCCGGCGGATTCGGCGGCCGGTGGCGAGGGTGCTGGCTTCGGCCAGTTCAACCGGGGCAACAGCTGACGGCTGACCAATGCTGATCATTGCCCTGGTCCTTGCCCTCATCGGGCTGACCGCGCTGGTGACCGCGATTGTCACGAGCAATGAGCTGATCGCCTGGGTGTGTATCGGCGCCAGCGTCATCGGGGTGCTGCTGCTGATCGTCGACGCACTGCGGGAACGCTCGCGCGGTGCGGCGGCGGAGTCCGCCCCCGACGTCGACGACGCGCTGGCCACCGAGGCCGGCGAGGAAGCCGCGGCGGAAGAAGAAGCGGCCGCCGAACCTGTCGAGGACTACCCGGCCGACGAGCCCGAAACGGTTGTGGCCGAGAAGGTTTCGGAAGACGAGGCGTCTGACGAGCCCCAAGCGGCCGAGGCCGAAAGCTCCGAGTCCGACGAGCCCGAGACCGAAGCGGCGACCGTCATCACGACCGACGCGGAATCGGCGGAGTCCGAGGCCGCTGACGCTGCCGAGGAAACCGACGAGCCTGAGGAAGCGGGCGCCGAGGAAGCCGAGGCAGACGAAGAAGCCAAGGCAGACGAAGACGAGGCCAAGAAGGCCTGAGCCCCCGGCGCTCTCAATTTCATACTGATGCCACCGCCGCGACGGACTCCCCGTCGCGGCGGTGCTCTTTTTCTTCACCCCGGCCGGAGAAGTACATGGCTTCAATCGCCAGGCACATGAGCTGTTGTGCGCGAAGCCATGTACTGGTTCTGGCCGTCAGACGTCCCTGACTTCAACAACCGCCGCGGATCGCCACCACGACTGGATTCACGTACTCCTCGGCCCCGCATCCGGCATCGACCACCTGATCGGCACCGCCGTCGGCCGCATGCGCCCGCCCGAACTCTCGCGCCCCGCTTATTTCGTGCTTGTTGCGTCGATACGACGGCTGTGAATCATGGCGGTCACGAACCACAGGGTCCTCCAAGTGAGTGCCTATTGACTTTGCTGACACCGAAGGGCAACAGCCGCGGCATCGCGCCCCCGTACATATGTAGCCAACCAATTTCCTACCTGGGAGGCTTTGTGAGTCTGTTAAGTCGAAACCGCGACATCGAGCACTGGGATGCTGAGGATGTTGCTGCGTGGGACGCGGGCAACAAGAACATCGCCAAGCGGAACTTGATCTGGTCGATCTTCGCCGAGCATGTCGGCTTCTCGGTGTGGAGCATCTGGTCGGTGATGGTGCTGTTCATGCCGCAGGCCGTCTACGGCATCGATGCCCTGGGCAAGTTCGTCCTCGGCGCCGTCCCGATCGCGGTCGGGTCGTTCATGCGCATCCCTTACACCATCGGACCGGCCCGGTTCGGTGGCCGTAACTTCACGATCTTCAGCGCCCTGATGCTGGCCATCCCGTGTGGGCTGACCATGTACTTCATGATGCATCCGGGTACGTCGTACACGACGTTCCTGATCGTCGCGGCGGTCGCCGGTTTCGGTGGCGGTAACTTCGCGTCGTCGATGACGAACATCAACGCCTTCTACCCGCAGCGGTTGAAGGGCTGGGCCCTGGGCCTGAACGCCGGCGGCGGCAACATCGGTGTGCCGGTCATCCAGATCATCGGCCTGGTCACCATCGCCACGCTCGGCAACCGTCGTCCCGAGGTGGTCTGCGCCATCTATCTGGTGTTGCTGGCCGCCGCGGCCCTCGGTGCCGCGTTGTTCATGGACAACATCCAGGGCCAGAAGTCGAACCTCTCGGCGATGGTCGAGGCCATGAAGTTCCGCAACTCGTGGGTGATGTGCTTCCTCTACATCGGTACGTTCGGTTCGTTCATCGGGTTCAGCTTCGCGTTCACCCAGATTCTGAACATCAACTTCACCGCACAGGACGTCGCGCCGCTGCTGGAGAAGTACCACGTCGCGTCGGTGGCCAAGCTGCCCAAGGAAGCCGCCAAGGAGCTGGCCAAGGCCAACTTCGACGCGTCCATCCACACCGCGTGGATCGCGTTCCTGGGCCCGCTGCTGGGCTCGATCTCGCGTCCGTTCGGCGGCAAGCTCGCCGACAAGATCGGTGGCGGCAAGATCACGCTGTACGTCTTCACGGCGATGACGGCCATCACCGCAGTCCTGGTCAGCGCCGGCATGTGGGACGACGCCACCAAGGGTCCGGCGACGGGTGCGCAGATGGCTGTCTACATCACGGCCTTCATGGTGCTGTTCATCCTGACCGGCCTCGGCAACGGGTCGACCTACAAGATGATCCCGTCGATCTTCGAAGCCAAGGCGCAGAGCAAGGACGAGTTGGGTGCTGCGGAGAAGACCCTGTGGTCGCGCAGCATGTCCGGCGCCCTGATCGGCTTCGCCGGTGCGGTCGGCGCGTTCGGTGGCGTGCTCGTCAACATCGTGCTCCGGGCGTCCTACGCCGGGCCGGCGCACTCCGCGACCACCGCATTCTGGGTGTTTCTCGCCTTCTACGTGGTGTGTGGTGTCGTCACCTGGTTCGTGTTCCTGCGTCAGCCGCACCTGCGTGCGGCGACGGGCGAGCACGTCGGCCGGGATTTCGTTCCGGCAACGTAGCCGGCCTCTGGCCAGTTGGCCGAAACGCCCCGCGGGAGTTTCCCGCGGGGCATTTCGTTGTTCGGGGGCAGGGGAGTTTGTGATCCAGATAACTGGTCCAACCAGTTGACCAGTAGTCGTGGCGACCCTGATCATTGACCCCATGGACATCGCACCCGTCACGCGGTCCGCGGTCAGTGACTCGGTCTTCGCGCACCTCGTCGACGAGATCCTGTCCGGTCGCGTCGCGGTCGACGACGCACTGCCGTCCGAGCGCGAGCTGGCCCTGGCCTTCGCGGTGAACCGGCACGCCATCCGGGAAGCACTCAAACGGCTACAGCAGGCCCGGCTGGTACGGATCAGTCACGGCGGCAAGACCCGGGTCCAGGACTGGCGGCAGACGGCCGGCCTGGACGTCCTCAGCACCCTCGCCGCCACCGGCGCCGTGCCGGCGCTGCAGATCGCCCGCGACATCATGGTGATGCGCCGCTCTGTCGGAGCCGACGCGGCCCGGCTGTGCGCGAGGAACGCCTCCGACGAGCAGCTGGCGGCCATCGCCGATGCCGCTGCGGCCTACCCGGCGCAGCAGACCGACGAATCGATCGCCGCTGACCTGACGTTCTGGACCGCGATCGTCGACGGCAGCGGCAACCTGGCCTACCGGCTGGCGCTCAACACGCTGGTCGCGGCGTTCGCCGACATCGGCTTCGGCTCGATCGCCGACCTCGGTACGTCCGCCGAACTGGCCGACCGCGACGCCCACATCACGCTGGCCGGGCACCTCGTTGCGCGCGACGCCGACGCCGCTCACCACGTGGCCGACGACCTGCTGGGCCGGGTCGTCGAAATCCTTTCCGCTCAGCAGTAGGAGTCATTGCCCATGTTCGATCTGATCCTGCACGCCGTACCGGTGTTCGTGCTCTGTCTGGTGCTCGAGGCGCTGTCCTTCCGCTTCCTGCCGGACGACGACGAGGTCGGTTACGAATTCCGGGATTCCCGAACGAGTCTCACCATGGGTATCGGCAACGTCATCATCAACATCGGCTGGAAGCTGGTGGTCCTGGCGGCGCTGAGCGCGGCCTATCTGGTCGCGCCGGTACATCTGCCCGCCGACAATCCGCTGACCTGGATCGCGCTGTTCGTCGCCGACGACTTCGTCTACTACTGGTATCACCGGACGCACCACACGATCCGGCTGTTCTGGGCCAGCCACGTCGTGCACCACTCCAGCGAGCACTACAACCTGTCGACCGCACTGCGGCAGACGTGGACGCCGTTCACGGCGCTGCCGTTCTGGTTGCCGTTGGCATTTCTCGGCTTCGCGCCGTGGATGATCCTGCTGCAGCAGTCGGTCAGTCTTCTGTACCAGTTCTTCATCCACACCGAGCGGGTCGGAAAGCTGTGGCGGCCCATCGAATTCGTGATGAACACGCCGTCGCATCACCGCGTGCACCACGGTTCCAACGACCAGTACCTGGACACCAACTACGGTGGCATCCTGATCATCTGGGACCGGCTGTTCGGCAGTTTCCGCGCTGAGGACGAGCGCGTGGTCTACGGTCTGACCAAGAACATCAAGACGTTCAACCCGCTGCGGGTTGCCACCCACGAATACACCGCGATCTGGCAAGATGTGCGCGCGGCCAAGACGTGGAAGCAGCGCTTCGGACACACGTTCCGTGGCCCGGGCTGGTCGCCCGACAGCGCGTAACGCAGCTCACAGATTTCCGGCAGGTTTCCATCGTGATTCCGGCATGAAACATGTTGCGCACCATGCCCGGACGGCCAGGTGAGCTCGGGTTGATGTGCAGTACATGGTCGCGCAACGGTTGCGGCATCGGCGGCCCGTACAACTGAGTCATGGCCGCCCCGGGAGCACACACCACGCGTACCGCGTGCTCCTACTGCGGTGTCGGTTGCGGCATTTCGGTCGAGACGCGGGCCGACGCCGGCACCGGGCTGCCCGTCATCGCACGCGTGTCCGGGGACCGCCTGCACCCCACCAACTTCGGGCGGTTGTGCACCAAGGGCGCCACGCACGCCGACCTGATGCATGCCGACGAGGGCCGGCTCACCACCGCGCAGGTGCGGCGCAACGGCGAGATGGTCAGCGTCACCACCGACGACGCCACCGCTGAAGCCGGCCGCCGGCTGCGCGCCATCATCGACGAACACGGCCCCGACGCTGTGGCGCTGTACGTTTCGGGCCAGATGACCCTCGAGGCCCAGTACCTGGCGAACAAACTGGCCAAGGGCTTCATCCGCACCGTGCACATCGAATCTAACTCCCGGCTGTGCATGGCGAGCGCAGGTACCGGTTTCAAGCAGTCGCTCGGCGCCGATGGGCCGCCCGGGTCGTACGCCGATTTCGATTCGGCCGACCTGTTTTTCGTGATCGGCGCCAACATGGCCGACTGCCACCCGATCCTGTTCCTGCGCATGGCCGACCGGATTGCCAAGGGCGCCAAGCTGATCGTCGTCGACCCGCGCCGCAACGCCACCGCCGACAAGGCCGATCTGTTCCTGCAGATCAAACCCGGTACCGACCTGGCGCTGCTCAACGGCCTGCTGCACCTGCTGGTCGAAAGTGGTGCCATAGACCACGAATTCATCGCCGAGCACACCGAGGGCTGGGAGGCCATGCCCGCGTTCCTCGCCGACTATCCGCCGGCGCAGGTCGCCGCGATCACCGGAATCCCCGAAGCCGACATCCGGCGCGCCGCCGAGATGATCGCCGAGGCAGGGGAGTGGATGTCGTGCTGGACCATGGGCCTGAACCAGAGCACGCACGGCACCTGGAACACCAACGCCATCTGCAACCTGCACCTGGCCACCGGCGCCATCTGCCGCACCGGCAGCGGCCCGATGTCCCTGACGGGGCAGCCCAACGCCATGGGTGGCCGCGAGATGGGTTACATGGGACCGGGTCTGCCCGGGCAGCGCGCGGTGACGTCGGCCGACGACCGGGCCTTCGTCGAAGAGCAGTGGGAGCTGGAGCCCGGCACCATCCGCACCGACGTCGGCCCCGGCACCATCGAGATGTTCCGGCAGCTGGGCACCGGTGACATCAAGGCCGTCTGGATCATCTGCACCAATCCCGTTGCCTCCGTGGCCAATCGGCAGACCGTCATCGACGGGTTGCAGGCAGCCGAGCTGGTCATCACGCAGGACACCTATCAGGACACCGCGACCAACGCCTACGCCGACATCGTGCTGCCCGCGACGCTGTGGGCCGAAGCCGACGGCGTCATGATCAACTCCGAACGCAACCTGACCCTGCTGCAGCAGAGCATCCCCGCCGCCGGTGACGCGCGGCCCGACTGGGAGCTGATCTGCAATGTCGCCCGGCACATGGGCTTCGGCGACGAATTCGACTACAAGTCCAGCGAGGACGTATTCGCCGAAATCCGCCAGTTCACCAACCGGCGGACGGGATACGACCTCAGTGGCGTCACCTACGAGCGGCTGCGCGAGACCCCACTGCAGTGGCCGTGCCCGCCGGACAGCGGCGACCGCAACCCGATCCGCTATCTCAACGACGGCGTGAGCCAGGACCTGTTCGCCGGCGCGGACGGGCACCGGCCGCGACTGGCGTTTCCGACACCCTCGCGCCGGGCGGTGTTCCACGCCCGCCCGCACCTGGACGCCAGGGAACTGCCCGACGACGAATTCCCGTTGGTGCTGAACACCGGTCGGCTGCAACACCAGTGGCACACCATGACCAAGACCGGCAGGGTCGAGAAGCTCAACAAGCTCACCGGGAAGCCGTTCATCGAGATTCATCCCGCCGACGCGAGCGACCTCGGAATTGTCGACGGCGCATCCGTCGAGGTTTCGTCGCGCCGCGGCACGGCGGTCCTGCCGGCCGTCCTGACCGACCGCGTGCGGCCGGGGAACTGCTTCGCGCCGTTCCACTGGAACGACCAGCAGGGTGACCGGCTCACGATCAACGCCGTCACCAACGATGCGGTGGACCCCGACTCGCTGCAGCCCGAATTCAAGGTGTGCGCGGTGCGACTGGCGCCGGTCGTGACCGAGCCTGTCGTCGCGCCACTCGGCGCACCCACGGGTGCCGGCACCCATCCGCTGGCCGCCGCACTCGGTCTGGCCGGTCCGCCCGCACTCAACGACACCGAAAAGATTTACCTGTCAGGCTTTTTCAGTGGCATCGAGCACACCACCGGGGTCCCCGTCCTGCCGGCAGCGGCGCCCGTGCGCTCCGTGGTGCGACTGTGGGTCGACGGGGCGCTGGCCGGTGCGCACAGCGTCTCGGGTCCGGTTGTCGCCGGCGCTGTGCAGCCGGAGCCCCCGGGGCCGTTGGTCTTGTGGGCGTCGCAGACCGGCACCGCGGAGGAGTTCGCCGCCGGACTGGCCGCCAAGATCGCCGGATCCCGGCTGCAGGCGCTGGACGACACCGCGCTGGACGACGTCGCTGCCGCGAGCGAAGTCCTGGTCGTAACAAGCACTTTCGGAGACGGCGGACCACCCGACAACGGGGCCGACTTCTGGGCCCGCCTCAGCGCCGCCGACGCGCCGGACCTCTCCGGGGTGCGGTACTCGGTACTCGGAATCGGCGACCGGGCGTACGAGAACTTCTGTGGCTACGCCAAATCCCTGGACAGCCGTTTCGCCGAACTCGGGGCCAAGGCGCTGCTCGACCGCGCCGACTGTGAGGCGTACGACGACGAGCCCCTTGCACACTGGTCCGACGCTGTCGTCGAGCTGGCCGCGGCGGCCCCGCTGGCGCCGACAGCGCCCGCCAAACCCGCCGCACCCGCCAAACCCGTGGCTCCTGCCAAGCCGTTCACCCGCAACAACCCGCTACCGGTCCCGTTGTGCCGCAACACCCTGCTGACCAAGGGTGGCGCGAAGGAAGTCCGCCAGATCGGCTTCGACCTGTCCGGGCACGACGTCAGCTACGGCGTCGGCGACGCGCTGGGCGTGGTGGTGGCCAACTGCCCGGAGACCGTCTCGGCATGGCTGGCGGCGGCCGGGCTCTCGGGCGACGAGGTCATCGAGATCGACGGCGGCGAAACCGCTCTGCGCGAGGCCCTGACCACGTCGTACGACATCTGCAAGGTGTCGCCGACCCTGATCAACTTCGTGGCCGAACGCAGCCGCGCCAAGATTCTGCGGGCGCCCCGGGAAGAGCGTGACCGCTGGCTGGACGGCCGCACCGGCCTGGACCTCATCGAAGAGTTCAGAGTCCGCGCCGAACCCGAGGAGTGGCGAGATGCGTTGGTGCGCCTGGCGCCACGCTCGTACTCGATCTCGTCCAGCCCGTTGGTGAGCCCCGACGAGGTGCAACTGACGGTGTCGGTGGTCCGATACGAGGGTGCCCGTGGCGGCATCCGGCACGGCGTCGCGTCCACCTACCTCGCGGACCGGGCGGAGACGGTGCCGGTGTTCCTGCAGTCGGCGCCGCATTTCCGGCCTCCCGAGGATGCGCTGACCCCGATGATCATGGTTGGGCCCGGCACCGGCATCGCGCCGTTCCGCGGCTTCCTGCACGAGCGCCGGGCACTGGGGCACACCGGCCGCAACTGGCTGTTCTTCGGCGACCAGCACCGGGCCGAAAACTATTACTACCAAGACGAATTGGAGGCCTTCGCTGCCGACGGTCTGCTGACCCGGCTGGACACCGCGTTCTCGCGGGACCAGGCGCGCCGGGTGTACGTGCAGCACCGGATGCGCGAGCACGGCGAGATTCTGTGGCGCTGGCTCGAGGACGGCGCCCACTTCTACGTGTGCGGCGACGCCGCGCGCATGGCCAAGGACGTCGACGTGACGCTCACCAACATCATCAAGACCCACGGCGGCATGTCCGAGTCGGCAGCACACGACTACAAACGTGAGCTGATCGCCGACAAGCGCTACGTCCGCGACGTCTACTGATCTGCCCGCTGGGCCAGGCGGTCCGGCGGTACCGCTGCACGCCCGGCCGTTTCAGCTGGCTGGCTGCGTGCGGTAGACGGCCTGCCAAACCCATACGTACATTGGGATCTGGCTCCCATCGAGGTGAAATTACGAGTCGGATCGAGCCATGCGTTGTCGGACCCGAGTGTTAGGTTGCGGGTTGTGAAGCTTGTGGTGCAGGTTCGGCTGGAGGCGGATGCCTCTCAGCTCGACGCGCTGGTGCGCACTCTGGCCGCGTGCAACGACACCGCGAACTTGGTTTCCCGGGTCGCCCACGGGGCGAACGTTTTCCGGGGCAGGGATTTGCGGGCTATCACCTATGCGCAGGCCCGGGAGCATGCCGGGTTGGGGGCGCAGGTCGCCCAATCTTGCATCCGCAAGGTCGCCGACTCCTATGCCTCGCTGCGGGCGAACCTGCGCGCCGGCCGGTACGGCAAACCCGGAAGCACCCGCAGAAAGAAGGTTGAAGCGGCACCGATCCGATTCCGGGAGCTGGCTGCGCAGCCGTTCGATGACCGGTGCCTGTCGTGGTGCCATGACACCGATACCGGTGGTGCTGTGTCGATCTGGACGGTGGACGGCCGGCTGAAGAATCTGCGGTTTGTTGGCGATGCCGCTCAAATCGCCCTGCTGCGCGAATATCGCAGCGGGGAAACTGATCTGGTGATCCGCCGCCAGCGCCGTGGACGCGCGCCTATCTGATCGCCACCGTCGAGGTTCCGGAACCGGAGGTGCGGTCCGGGGAGCGTCTGACCACCCCCGCAGGGTGGATCGGGGTTGATCTGGGGATTGAGAATATCGCGGTCACCAGCGACCGCTCCTTGGCCGAGGAGTTGATGAGTACCTACGGCGCTGGAGCCCCGGACGGCGCGGCTGGGCGGGGCAGTGTGAAAGACCGCCGTACCCGGAACCGCGAGCTGCGCCACAAATTACAAGCCAAGAAGACCAAGTCGGCGAAACGGTTGCTGCGCAAGCACTCCCGCCGTGAGGCGCGGTACGCCGCTGACGTGAACCACCAGATTTCCAAGAGGATCGTGGCCGAGGCTGAACGCACCGGACGCGGTATCGCAGTCGAGGAATTGACTGGGATTCGTGAACGGGTACGGCTCCGCAAGCCCCAACGCGCCACTCATTCCAGTTGGGCGTTCGCTCAACTGGGAGCGTTTCTCACCTACAAAGCAGCCCGAGCGGGTGTGCCGATGATCGCTGTAGATCCGGCTTACACCAGCCAGCGTTGCACCGCGTGCGGCCACACCGACAAACGTAACCGGACCAGCCAGGCCCGATTCGTCTGCCGGAACTGCAATTTCACTGCGGAGCACGCGGACATCCTCGGTGCGGACAACATCGCGCACCGAGCGCCAACTATCTGGGCCCAATCAACGGTCCCCAGCGCGGCCTAACACCTGACACCCAGCCAGGGGATACAGCTGCAAGCTCGGCCTCCATGGCCGGGCAGTTGATGGTTGACTGGAGCTTGCCGGGAAGGAGCGATGTCGATGGTCTTGGATTCAGACGCAGCATCAGGTCCACCCTCTGCTGTCCCGCCACGCAACGCTGCCCGTCACATCAGGTTGACGTCGCACAGCGGCGCCGCCGACGCCCTGCCGATCCACTGGGGCGCCGCGACCGCCGCCGAGCGCGGCCCGGTGATCGGGACCACGACCACGCGCGCACACCGCAACGTGATCGGCACCCACAGCGGGTCTTACAGCGTCTACCGGGCATTGGCGGTCGCGGCGGGGGCGCTGTCGCCCGCGCACCGCGCCGATCTGACCAACACCGCACCCACCGACGTGATCGGCCCGTACCCCCAATGGTCCGATCCCGGCGCGATCGTGAGTCTGGACCCCTGGGGCGCCATGGTCGCGGACGCCTTCACCGCCGAACTGGCGAGCGGCTACGACATCCGGCCGACCATCGCCATCACCAAGGCCCACGTGATCCTGCCGGAGGTCGCCGAGGCGATCGTCAAGGGCCGGCTCCGCCCCGACGGCCGGGTGCTGCTGGACAACGGCGCCGCGCTGGTGACCAAGGCGGCCATCGAGCCGGTCTGGTTCCTGCCCGGGGTCGCGGCCCGATTCGGTTGCAGCGAAACGGAACTGCGCCGCGTGCTGTTCGAGGAGACCGGCGGCATGTATCCCGAGCTCGTCACACGCGGCGACCTCGAGGTCTTCCTGCCGCCCATCGGCGGGCAGACCCTCTACATCTTCGGCCAGGCCCGTGACCTCGCCGCCCCCAGCGTGGAGTTGACCGCCCGTGTCCACGACGAGTGCAACGGATCGGATGTGTTCGGCTCCGACATCTGTACCTGCCGGCCTTATCTCACGCACGCGATCGAAGAGTGCATCCAGGGTGCGCAGCGCGGTGGGGTGGGGCTCGTGGCCTACTCCCGCAAGGAAGGTCGCGCGCTGGGTGAGGTCACCAAGTTCCTGGTGTACAACGCGCGTAAGCGGCAGGTCGGTGGCGACACCGCAGACCAGTACTTCGCCCGCACGGAATGCGTTGCCGGCGTGCAGGATATGCGTTTCCAGGAACTCATGCCCGACGTGCTGCACTGGCTGGGCATCCGCACGATCCATCGGCTGGTCTCGATGAGCAACATGAAGTACGACGCCATCACCGGCTCGGGAATCGAGGTCGTCGAACGCGTGAACATCCCGGACGACCTGATCCCGGCCGATGCCCGCGTCGAGATCGACGCCAAGACGGCCGCCGGTTACTTCACCCCCGGACCGGTGCCCGACGCCGACGAACTCAAGATCGCCAAGGGCCGCGGACTCACGTCATGACGATCGGCACCGGCACTGGCACCGACAGCGCCGTCGCGGTCGGCATTCTGCGCAGTACCGCGGCCATCCGCGAACGTGCCGAGTTCCTGCTGCAGCGGGCACGCGCGGGGGAATCACGTTGGTTCGTGGTCGACGATGTCGCGCTGACGCCGGCCGCCGACCTCGTCGGCGGCGTCACCCGCACGCGTTATCCCGATCTGGCGATCCCGTATCACAGCCGCTGGCGCCATTTCGAGGCCGGCGGCATCGACCGTACCGCCGACCTGCGCGCCAAGCTGGCCGGGTTGGAACCCACCGCCCGGGCCCGCGCGATGATCGACCTGGCCGTGGTCAGCGTGCTGCTCGACGCCGGCGCCGGTCCCGACTGGGCCTATGCGGAACCGATTACCGGGCAACGCTTCACGCGGTCCGAGGGACTCGGGGTGGCCAGTTGGCACGCCTTCGCCGACGGGCTGTTCTCCAGTGACCCGGCTCAGCCCTGGCAGGTCGACGCCGCGGCACTGCGCGCCATCGACGACGCCGCCCTCGGCCGGGCATTTCAGGCCGCGCCGGACAATCCGCTGGTCGGGCTCAGCGGCCGGGTGCAGCTGCTGCGGCGGCTCGGTGCCGCGCTCGAGGTTCGTCCCGAGGTCTTCGGCCCGCAGGGGCGTCCCGGCGGCCTGTTCGACGTGCTGGCCGGCCCGGAAGTCCACGCGCACGACATCCTGGTGCGGCTCCTGGACACCCTTTCCGGGGTCTGGCTGGCCGACAACGACATCGGCGGTATCCCGCTCGGTGACTGCTGGCCGCATCCGGCGGTGCCGGGAAACGGCTTGTCGCGTGGGTGGATGCCGTTCCACAAGCTGTCGCAGTGGCTGACCTACTCGCTGCTGGAGCCGTTCGAGTGGGCGGGCGTGCCGGTCACCGGCCTGGATGCGCTCACCGGCCTGCCCGAATACCGCAACGGCGGCCTGCTGCTCGATACCGGGGTACTGCGCCTGCGGGATCCGGCAGCCGCGGACCGAACCTGGTCGGTGGCCGACGAATTGGTCGTCGAGTGGCGCGCACTGACCGTCGCGCTGCTGGACGAGCTTGCGCCGCTGGTACGCAGCGCGCTCGGCCTCGACTCCGCGACGCTGCCGCTGGCCTGCGTCCTCGAAGGCGGCACCTGGGCAGCCGGGCGCACCCTCGCGCAGCAGTTGCGGGCCGGGAACCCGCCGCTGTCCATCAGCAGTGACGGCACGGTTTTCTAGGAGGGCGCCATGGGTAATCTGCATCTCGTCGACCATCCGCTGGTTCAGCACAAGCTGACGCTGATGCGGCAGAAGGATGTGTCCACCAAGGGCTTTCGCGCGCTATTGAACGAGATTTCCGCGCTGATGACCTACGAGGTGCTGCGGGACATCCCTATGCACGAGATCGAGATCGAGACGCCGCTGGAATCCACCACCGGCATGGTCATCGACGGCAAGAAGCTCGTCTTCGCCTCGATCCTGCGGGCGGGCAGCGGCATTCTGGACGGCATGCTCAGCGTCGTTCCCGGCGCGCGCATCGGCCACATCGGTTTGTACCGTGACCCGAAAACCCATGTTGCCGTGGAGTATTACTTCAAGATGCCGAGTGAGTTGCACGAGCGCGACATCGTGGTGTGCGATCCGATGCTCGCCACCGGAAACTCGGCCGTGGCCGCGATCGACCGGCTCAAGGAGTATCGGCCGCGCTCCATCAAGTTCGTCTGTCTGCTGACCTGTCCGGAAGGCGTCGCGGCGATGCAAGCGGCCCACCCCGAGGTCCCGATCTACGCCGCGGCGCTGGACCGGGAACTCGACGAGCACGGCTACATCGTGCCGGGCCTCGGCGACGCCGGCGACCGCATCTTCGGCACCAAGTAGCCATGCCGAACCCGAACAGGCGGACCGTGCTGCGCGGCGCCGGGCTGGTCCTCGGCGCGTCGGTGGCGGGCGTCGGCGCGGTGGGCCCGGCCCACGCCGAGCCCGATCCCGGCGAGCAAGACCTGGCCCACCTCCGGCGCACGTTCGTGCTGGCCGAGCAGGCGCGCGAGACGGGCGGCGCCCCCTACGGTGCCCTGGTGGCCGATGCCGCCGGCAGCGTGGTGGCCGCACACGGCAACACGTCGTCCGTCGACGGCGGTGATCCGACCGACCACGCCGAGATGGTCACCGTCCGCACTGCCTGGCGGGCACTCGGCGACGACGGCATGCGGTCGGCGACGCTGTACGCCAGCACCGAGCCGTGCACGATGTGTGCCGGCGGTGCCTACTGGAGTGGCATCGGGCGGTTGGTGTACGGCATGTCCGACACCCGGCTGCTCCAATTCACCGGCGACGACCCGAAGAGCGCGGGCTACGCACTGCCGTGCCGCGACATCCTGCTGCACGGCTACCGCCCGATCACCGTCATCGGGCCACTATTGGAAGACGAAGCGGCACAGGCACATCAGGGCTACTGGCGCTGACGTGCCGGGCCGCCGCGGCTCACGACGACAGCGCGTCGAAAAGCGCCGACATCTGTGCCGGTGAGACCGACATGCCGCCGCACTGACCGCGCAGCGTCGTCAGGGGCCGTGCGATGTTCTTCAGGTCGAAGAACTCGCCTGGATGAGCGGTGAAGTACGCCCGGACGGCGCCTTCCGCGTCGCCCGACGAGCTCGCGTTGGTCAGGGCTTCGTTGGCGCCCGGGTGGGCGTCGAGGTAGCTCCCGGCCTGGGCCAGGACCGAGCCCGCGGTGCTGGCCAGTCCGCTGGCGGTACACGGCGCTGCGGTCGCGTTGGGGATGGCGATCGTGAGCGAGGCGAACCCGGCGAGCGCGAGCATGGCAGTCAGTTTCATACTGCTGATCCTGCTGGAAACCCGGCGATCTCGGGCGCATTGCGTGGAATTCGGCCCGCGTGTTGGGACCGAACTCAGCGCAACGCGACCGTCGGGCCGTTCACGTCGAGCGGGGCGCAGCTGTCCTTGCCGACGGTCGTCGAGCACTTCGCCGCGGGGATCACGGGCCGGTAAGCCGGTGGCGTGCCCCCGTCGCGGGTGATCTGCGTGTAGGTCTGGACCGCGTCGGTGGGTACACGACGCAGCGCCGGATCGCCCAGGGCGTCAACCGAATACAGGCCGAAGCGAGGACGGTAGCTGCCCCACTCGTAGTTGTCGACCAGCGACCAGTAGTTGTAGCCGATGATCGGGATGCCGTCGGCCTTGGCGCGCTGCAGCCAGAACACGGTGTCGCTGAGGTACTGCGATCGCGTCACACCGTCGGTGCGCGGCTTCGCGTTGTCGGTGACCATGCCGTTCTCGACGACATAGATGGGTAGGCCGGGATACCGCTGGGCGTAATGACGCGCCACGTAGTAGATGTCCTCGGGCTGCAATTTGATGTTCCACCGCGCCGCCATGCTCTGTGCCGACGCCGGGTTGTCCGCTGCCGTCCCGGTGTAGTAGTCGAAGCCGAGGTAGTCGAGGCTGTCCCGCACCCGGTCGAAGAACGAGCCTTCGATGCCCGTGACGCCGAATCCGGTGAACTGTGCCAACACTTCCGGCGGAATGTAGGCCTCGTTGGTGGTGACCTTGGCCTTGGGGTCGGCGTCGTGGGCGGCGCGGTAGACGGCGCGGTGCGCGTCGGCGACGCGGTCGAGGAACGTGCCGAACTGGTCGGGTTTGATGGCGCCGGTGCGCACTTCCATCGCGCCGAAGGCCAGTGGCTCGTTGATGCTCACCCACAGCACGCCCTGGCCCGCGTAGCGTTTGGTGATCGCCGTGGCGAAGTCCTCGAACGCGGCGACGTTGTTGAGGAAGCCGCCGCGGTCCGCGATCCAGCCGGGGTAGACCCAGTGCATCAGCGTGATCATCGGCGTCATGCCGTTGGCGAGCAGCGTCGCGACCACGTCGTCGTAGTAGGCCAGTTCCTTCTCGTCCCACTTGCCGGGCTGCGGCATCACCCGCGCCCACTCGACCCCGAAGCGAAAAGTGTTGACGCCCATGGCATGCGCGTTGGCGATGTCCTCTTTGTACCGGTGCCGGAAGTCGTCGGCCTGCTTGTAGGGCTCCACCGGAGCTGCGCTCAGGACGTCGGCGCCGGGTGGGACGGGCTTGCCGGCCGTGCGGTCGACGTAGCGGCGCCAGTTGCTGTCGGGAGCGTCGCCTTCCACCTGGTAGCCGGCCGTCGCGGTGCCCCAGTAGAAGTTGCGATTCCAGGACGAACTGGTGTCCGTCCGCTCCTGCTTTGCGTCCTGCTTCGCGCCGCAGGCGGACAGGCCCAAGGAGAGGGCAACGGCTGACGCCACGACAACCCGGTTCCACTTCATACCAAAAACCATACACTGCACTGTTTTGGTCAGGACAGTAATGCGCCCCACACCGCGCGCACGTGCGCGCCCATGTCGATCGATCGATCGGACATCCACTGGATCTGAATCCCGTCCGCCGCCGCGATCAGCGCGGTGGCGGCGAAATCGGCGTCGACGTGGGCGGGGACCGCGCCGGCAGCCTGGCGGCGGCGGACGTAGTCGCTGATGGTCGCGCGCATGCTCTCGTATCGCTGGCGCAGGTAATCCGCGGCCGGATGAGACGGGTCGACGGCGGCGGCCGCGGCCAGGGACAGATAGACCGTTCCCGATCCGGGCTTGGCGGCCTTGTCTACCATCGCCTGTGCCATGGCCTCGCCCGGGTCGATGTCGACGTCCGAATTGCGGTACCGCTCTTCGAATTTCGCATCGGCGTCGCGATGCAACTCGGTCAGGAGCACGTCACGGGTGGGGAAGTAGTGCATCAGGCCCGCCAGGCTGATGTTCGCCTCATTGGCGATCACCCGCATCGACGCACCGGCCTCACCGTCGCGTTCCAGCACCGCGAGCGCGACGGCCTTGATCTCCGCGCGCTTGGCCTCACCCTTGGCGTATCGCCCCACAGTTGGCATGACGTGAGGCTAGCGACACCCGCGGCAGGAAGTGCCCGAAGCCGGCCGCCTACCGCCGGCCGGCGCTGATCATGTCGGCGCGGGGCACCACCTTGACCCGCTCGCGGCCCTGCTGCGCGCCGAGGGCCATCTCGTGGGCGTCGAGGCGTTCCCATTCCGCCCACGTCGTGTAGTCGATGCCGCTGCCGGCCAGGTGTTCCAGGATGGCATCGGGTTCGCGGATCTCCGGTGCGCGCAGACCCGGCAGGTCGGCCAACAGGCTGGTGATCGTCTCGGACGCATCGGATTTGGTGTGCCCGATGAGTCCGATCGGCCCGCGCTTGATCCAGCCGGTGACGTAAGTGCCCTCGATCAGTTCGCCGTCGAGGTCCAGGACCCGCCCGGCGTCGTGGGGGACCACGCCGGCGTGGTGGTCGAACGGCAGATCGGCCAGGTGTGACGACAGATAGCCGACGGCGCGGTAGACCGCCTGCACCGGCCAATCGGTGAATTCGCCGGTGCCCCGGGCGGTTCCGTCACCGATCAGTTCGGTGCGTTCGGTCCGCAGTCCTTCGACGCGGTCGGTGCCGAGCACGGCGACGGGGGATTGGCACAGGTGAATGTGGATGCGATGCGGGGCACCGGTGGGCTCGACGTCGAGGTACCGCATCATGGTGTTGACGACGAGCTTGGTGGACTTGCTGGTGTTGATGGCCTGCTGGCTGGCCTCGTCGATCTCGAAGCCCTCCGGGTGCACGATCACGTCGACGCTGGGGGAGTGCGACAGCTCGCGGAATTCCATCGGCGAGAACTTGATCTGGGCCGGACCGCGCCGGGCGAACACATGCACGTCGGTGGCCTGATTCAGGGAAAGACCTTGGTACACATTGCCGGCGATCTCGGTGCTCAACTGCTCATCGGCGGGCTTGGCCAGCATCCGGGCGATGTCGAGTGCCACGTTGCCCGCGCCGAGCACCGCGACACTCTTGGCCTCCAGCGGCCAGGTTCGTGGCACGTCGGGGTGGCCGTCGTACCAGGACACGAAGTCGGCGGCGCCGTAGCTGCCCGGGAGTTCGATGCCGGGGATGTCCAACGGGCGGTCCGCGCGTGCGCCGGTGGAGAAGACGACCGCGTCGTAGTAGCGCCGCAGATCGGACAGCTTGAGATCGGTGCCGTAGTGCACATTGCCGATGAAGCGGATCTGATCGCGCGAGAGCACCCGGCGCAGCGCCTTGATGATCTCCTTGATCCGGGGATGGTCGGGTGCCACGCCATACCGGACCAGCCCGTACGGGGCCGGCAGTCGATCGAACAGGTCGACCCTGGCCTGCGGGTATTCATCGACCAGGATGTCGGACGCATAGATTCCGGCCGGACCTGCCCCGATCACCGCCACGCGGATGTCACGCATGCAGCATCTCCTTGAATCAGGTAAGGCAAGCCTAAATTGGTACGTCTGTGCCGCAAGGCCTACGTCGGGGATGGCGTCGGAGATGCTCGTCACAGCACCTGCTGCGCACCAAGAAATCACCAAGGCGTCGGCCGCAGCCTTGGGAGTGACCGACGCCGAACCGTCGACCCTTCCGAACAGAGGCAGGCCACGAAGATGATGAAACTGGCGCTGATCGCCACACAGCTTTCTCTGGCCGTCGCGGCAACGATCGGCCTGGCGGCAACCGCGCACGCCGATGACGGCTACGCGTTTCGGTCCCCATCGGGGAACGTCGGCTGCAAGATGGGCGCGGGCGGTGCCATGTGCGAGATCAAGGACTACACGTGGTTCGTCCCGCGCCCGCCGGACTACACCGTGGGCGGGAAGGGCAACAGGTTCATTCTCGACCGGGGCCACGTGCCCATCGGGGGCGACTGGCACTCAGATCACGAATTTCCCGACGGCGCAGCGATTCTCGACTACGGGCAAACGAGAACCGTGGGCGCCATCACCTGCGATAGCGAAGTTTCGGGCATGACGTGCACCGACTCCACCACCGGACACTACTTCCGAGTGTCACGCGACTCCTACCAGTTGGGCTGACTCCATGAAATCGACGATGATCGCGACACGATTCGCTGCGGCGATTGCGACCACCATTGCCGTGGCCGCCTGCTCGACGACCGGCGCACCGCCGGCGTCGGCCGACGCGCAACCGACGCTCGGCGGCGTCTGGAACCCGAGCGTGCGGGGTTACGGAACGGTCCGGCCGATGCGAGTCTTCAACGGCGGCGACCCGACGGGCGATATCTGGGACATCACCTGGTCATCCTGGGGTGGAGAACAGGCCATCGGGCGAGGTCTGTCCTACGGGATACCGCCGGGCGCCACCAGCGTCGCGCAGTCGATCAAACAACCGGCGACGATCGTGGCCTACAACCTCGGCACCTGCAACGGCAAGCTGATGTATCAAGCGGCGAAATGGTACTTCCCTGGCAACGGGGAGACGTTCGATCCCGCTGGGCACTACAACATCTGCACCGGCGACTACGTCGACGGCATCTGACGAACACCCTTGATCGGCAACAGGTTCCGTCACTTCACAAAACCATCCCACGCGAGTCACACTGATCGAATCGATTGACGGTGTCCCGGCGCGGACGATTGTGTCTGAGCCATGAAGAGTTTCCTGGCCTGCGACGCCTTCGCTGATCGGACGGTCGTCCTCATCGGTGGCGGTTCCGGAATCGGTTTTGCCGTGGCCAAATTGGTGGCGTCCGGTGGGGGTGCGGTCGTGCTGGGCGGGCGCCGCGCGGCTGTGCTCGAAAAGGCCGCCGCCGAGCTTGGCCCGGCGGCGACCTGGCAGGTCGTCGACACCGCGGACAAGCGCACCATAGCCGCCCTGTTCGCGCGGCTCGACGCCGTCGATGCCGTCTTCACCACCGCGGCCACCTACGTCACCGGATCGATGCGCGAACTCTCACTGGCCGACGCCGCGTCGCCCTTCGACTCGAAGTTCTGGGGTCAGTACCGCGTCGTCAAGGCCGCGCTGCCGGTGCTGACCGCCGACGCGTCTGTCGTCCTGATGGCCGGGGCGGCCAGTGTGCGGCCCTCCGGGGCGGCGCCCGCCTACGTCGCGGCCAACGCCGCGATCGAGGGACTGGCACGCGGACTGGCCGTCGAACTCGCGCCGGTACGGGTGAACGCCATCTCTCCCGGCACCGTGGACGGCAACCTCTGGAATCAACGCCCCCAGGCGGTCCGGGAAGCGGCGTTCGCCCATTTCGTCGAAACGTCGACCACACGGAAACTGGCGCGGGAGGACGAGATCGCGGCCGCCGTCGTTCATCTGTTCCTCAACGGCGCGACGACGGGCTCCACGATCTATCCCGACGGCGGGTACAGCTTGCGTTGACGCGGCTCGCCACCCAGCTGACGTCGGCGAAAAATGTTCGTGCTGAGTGCAATCGGTGTCTGATGCGCGAGATGTGTGCACGGTGGAGGAGTGACCCGACAAATTCGCTTCAACGCCTTCGATATGAACTGTGTCGCGCATCAGTCGCCCGGGCTGTGGCGGCATCCAGAGGATCAGTCCTGGCGCTACAAGGACCTGGAGTACTGGACCGAACTGGCGAAGTTGTTGGAACGCGGCAGGTTTGACGGCCTGTTCATCGCCGATGTGCTCGGCACCTACGACGTCTATGGAGCCAGCGACGAGGCCGCCATCCGGCAGGCCGCGCAGATTCCGGTGGGCGACCCGCTGCTGTTGGTATCGGCGATGGCGCTGGTGACCGAGCATCTGGGCTTCGGCATCACCACCGGCACCGGGTTCGAGCACCCGTATCCGTTCGCGCGCCGGATATCGACCCTGGATCACCTGACCAAGGGGCGGATCGGCTGGAATGTGGTCACCGGTTATCTGCCCGCCGCCGCGCGCAACATGGGGCAAACCGACCAGCCGGCCCACGACGCCCGGTACGACCACGCCGACGAATATCTCGAGGTGCTCTACAGGTTGTGGGAGGGCTCCTGGGAGGACGATGCGGTGGTCCGCGACCGCGAGCGCGGGGTGTTCACCGATCCGGACAAAGTGCACCACATCGGGCACTCCGGAACACATTTCAGCGTGCCGGGAGTGCACCTCGCCGAGCCGTCGCCGCAGCGCACCCCGGTGATCTACCAGGCTGGTTCATCTCCGCGCGGGGTACGGTTCGCCGCCGAGAACGCCGAGGCGATCTTCACCGCGGCGCCGACCAAAGCCATTCTGGCAGAGACGGTTTCGACCATCCGCCGGGAGCTGGAACTGGCCGGCCGAGATCCCTACTCGGCCAAGATTTTCAACCTGTCGACAGTGATCACCGCGGCCACCGATGCCGAGGCGCACGCCAAGCATCACGAGTTGCTCTCCTACGGCGACCCGGAAGGCGCGCTGGTGTTCATGTCCGGGTGGATGGGTGTGGATCTGGCCCGGTACGGGTCGGACGAGCCGATCGGCAACGTCGACTCGAACGCGATCCTGTCCGCGGTCAAGGCGTTTCAGTCGGCTGACCCCGATGGCCGGGAGTGGACGGTCCGGGACATCGCCGAGTGGGGCGAGATCGGGGGCATGGGCCCGCGGATCGTCGGGTCGGGCGCAGCGGTGGCCGACACCTTGCAGGAGTGGGTCGACGAGACCGATGTCGACGGTTTCAACCTCGCCTATGCCATCACCCCGGGTTCGTTCACCGACGTGATCGAGCACGTGGTTCCCGTGCTCACCGAACGCGGTGCCTACCAGGCGGATTACCAGCCGGGGTCGTTGCGGCACAAGCTGCTCGGCAATGGCGACCGGCTGCCGCAGGAACATCGCGGGGCGCGATACCGCGTCGGTGGGCCGTCATCGACGATCATCGACCGCCCGTCCACGCTGCCGTCGTCGTCAGCATCGACCGCGGCTCAACCGGCGCGCGGCCGCTGAGTGGTCAGCGGAGACAAGAAACCCCGGCCCGCAGGCCGGGGTTTCTTGGTTACTGATGTGTGTCCGAGGGGGGACTTGGCCACTTGCGACACGAGTTGCGGTCTTTGAGTTGAGTCGTTTACCAGGTAGCTCGGAGGCTTGGGCGCGCAGTCGGCACCAGTGATGTCCTATGTTTAGTTAGCAGCTCTCGATCGGTTCCTATTCGCCGTAGCAGCAGATGGTCTGGCCGGTTCCTCGGTGGATGTCGTCAGCAAAAGTCAAGCAAACTGACTGCACGAACTCCCGGGCCTGGGCTTGACCCCTTTCGATGGACACGGGATCAGGCGGCTTGTGCCGTCTGATTGATCCGGTTTTCGCATTCCACCGGGGTGATCATGCCGATCGCGGAATGGCGTCGGCGGCGGTTGTAGACCCGTTCGATCCAGTTACCGACGGCGAGCTTAGCGGCCGCTTTGGTCGGCCACAAGTACCGGTCATAGAACTCGACTTTCAATGTGGCCCAAAAAGATTCAGCCGCGGCGTTGTCCCAACACACCCCGGTCCTCCCTACTGAACGAGCGAGATCTAGGTTCGGGCCAGGTGGGCCATCTGCGCGCTGGTGTATTGGCAGCCACGGTCAGCGTGAAATACCACCTGCCGGGTAACTGCCCACGGGCCACGGCCATCGCGACCGCGGCCTGCACTAGATCGGTGTGCAGATGGTCCTCAATGGCCCAGCCGATGATCCTCCGCGAATGCCCATCGCGCACCGCGCACAGATACAGCCAGCCCTCGCCGGTTCGCAGGTAAGTGATGTCACTGGTCCACACCCGGTTGATCGCACCGGCATCGAAGCGACGTTTGACCAGGTCCGGGATCGGTGGTGCATCCAGATCCGCCACCGTGGTCGCCGGCGCGAACGACCGTGGGCTGATCACGGCCAGGCCCTGGCGCGCCAGCGAGGCGGCCACGGTCTTGCGGGACACCGCGCGGCCTTTTTCACGTAGGTCAGCCAGTATCCGCGGTGCCCCGTACACCCCGTCAGAGGCTTCGTGAGCGGCCGCTACCGCGGCATCCAGACCGGCACGGCGCACCGCAGCCGCACCAGGTCCGGCGGCCGCGTTGGTGCGCCATTTGTAGAACCCCGAGCGGGACACCTCCAAGAGTCGGCACATCCGTACGATGCTGTAGTTGGCCTTCTCGGCGGCAATACCCTGGTAGGCCTCTACCGGTTCTGTTCGGAGGCGAAGAAGGCCGCGGCGTTTTTTAAAAGCTCACGGTCCAAACGCAATTCAGCGTTCTCTTTGCGTAGCCGCTCCAACTCGGCACGCACATCAGCATCGAGCACCGCGTCAGTATCGGTGCCGCTCGCGCGTTGCTGGGCCAGGCGCACCCAGCGCTCCAGCAGTTGTTCACCGACGCCGATCTCCACGGCCACGTGCGCAATCGGGCGGCCCGTCTCGATCACCAGGCGGGCAGCCTGCTCCCGAAACTCCGGGGTGTACTTCTTGCGCTTGCCCGACATACGGACATCCTTCCCGCGGGACCAGCAGTCCCACCAGTTAGGTGTCCACCATCAGGGGTCAACCCCAGGCCCATCAGTCTCTAGAATTACCGGGAGCGTGCGTTTCGACGACATCGTCCTCATTTGTATCAGTCCAAGCTCGAACATTAGGGGTGGTGATCCCAGGATGTCCAAAGCGCTCGCGCGCAAGGCTTCGTCGGTCAAGAATCGTTGTGCGCGGTAGCGGTCGATTCTGAAATGGTCGGCGACCAGGTAAAGGTACTCGACGACGATTCCACGTGCGATCGCTCGAGGTAGGTGTATTCGGTAGTGATCGTTCAGGTACTTCACGACGAACGTCGTGCGATTGCCCATCCAGGGTGAGCGCCAGGTCACGGGTTGATGGGCTAGTTCTACGCGCTCTAGGTGCGTCGCTGGCTGGGGGCACTCCCGGGGCGGGGTTTCGTGTCTCAGATGCGGACCACCATATTTGCGGTGGGAGGGGTAGCGGTCGGTCCGTGATCGAGGCTGAATTCTGCAACAGCGATTCCAGCCATGGAAATCTTCGGTCTGAGCGAAGTCATCCGTAGTCATCCGTCACCATCTATCTGTTTCATCGGTTCGGGCGGTGCTGAACTCTGACTAGGAGCTGTCATTCTTCAGCAGGACGTCAGTGGAATTGACCGTTCAGAAACTCTGCCCGCGCGGCGGTGCGGGCCAGCTTTCCCGACGTCGTACGGGGGATGCGGCCGGCCGCAACCAGTCGCACCTCGGCGACGCGCACCTGGTGATGACGCGACACCGCAGCCCGCACCGCCTCGGCCACAGGCCCCAGTTCGGCACGCCCGGCACCCACCGCACGCTCGGCCACCACGACCAGTTGTTCACCCGAATCACCAGGCACAGCAAAGGCTGTCACGTAGCCGGACCGCACCGCCGACGAGGCGCGGCTGACCGTCGCCTCGATGTCCTGCGGGTAATGGTTGCGTCCGTCGACGATGACGAGATCCTTGATGCGGCCGGTGACGAACAGCTCGCCGCCGACGTAAACGCCCAGATCGCCTGTGGCCAACCACAATGCGTTGTCCTCAGCGCCATCGGCGTGGCTGACGGTCTGACGGGTCTGCAGCTTGTTGCCGAAGACCCGCTCGGACTCCTCGGGCCGGCCGAAGTAGCCCCGGCCGATGTTGTTGCCGTGCAACCAGATTTCGCCGACGGTGCCGTCGGCGGCCTCATCGCCGTCGGGCGTCACGATCGTCACCCACTGGTCCGGGATGGCCTGCCCGCACGACACGTGGGGCACCGCGCCGTCCGCGTGCCGGCCCACGACGACGGCCCGGCCCGCCGCGAGCTCCTCGCGGTCCAGATATGTGGCGCACGGCTTTTCGTCCGCGCCGATGCTGGCGACCGACAGCGTCGCCTCGGCCATGCCGTACGACGGCTTCACCACGGTCTCGGGCAGCCCGTAGGGCTTGAAGGCCTCCATGAACTGCTCGATGGACGGCAGCGTCACGGGCTCGGAACCGTTGAGCAGCGTCACCACATTGCTGAGGTCGAGCGGTTCATCGGCCGGCGGCAGGCCACGCTGCGCACACAACTCGAAGGCGAAATTGGGTGCGGCCGCGAACGTGCGGCCGTGGGCGGCCTCGTCGGCGAGGCGCCGGATCCACCGGTAGGGCCGGCGGACGAACGCCATGGGGTCCATCAGACTGATCTGGCCGCCGCACAGCGCGGGGAACATGATCATGATCAAGCCCATGTCGTGATACAGCGGCAACCAGCTCACGCTGCGGATGTCGGTGTCCAGGCCGCCGGCCAGGATCATCTGAATGACGTTGGTGCACACGTTCCGATGCGTGATCTCCACGCCGGCAGGCGTGCGCGTCGAGCCCGAGGTGTACTGCAGGTAGGCGACGTCGTCGGTGCGGGACTCTGGGGCCACGTACATCTCGGCGAGGGTGTCCGGCACGGCGTCGACGGCGATCACCCGCGGGCGCTCGGCGGCGGGCAGCGTCTTGATGAACGTGCGGACCGCTTCGGCGGCCGCGGTGGTGGTGAGCACCGCGGCCGGCTTGGCGTCGGCCAGCACCGCGGCCAGGCGCTCGGTGTGCCCGGCGAGGGCCGGCGCGAACAACGGCACGGCGATGTTCCCGGCGTGCACGGCCGCGAAGAACGCCGCGACATAGTCGACGCCCTGCGGCGCGAGGATCGCCACCCGGTCGCGGGGAGCGGTGACCTGCTGGAGCCGGGCCGCAACGGCGTTGACCTGAGCCCACAGGCCGTTCCAGCTGAGTTCGATGATCTCGCCGTCAGGGTTCTGCGCGTAGTCGATGAACCGGTACGACGGACTCTCGCCCATCGCCGCGCGGTTGCGCTCCAGGAACGACGTCAGCGTGATGCCGTCCGGTATGACAATGCTGCCATCGGAGTGAAGGAAACTTTCGGCTGACGCTGCATCTCCAGCAGTATTGTTGCTCAACGCTTTGCGTGTCATCGAAGTCATTTTGACGTCACTTTGACCCATGAACTTTCTCATCGTCGGCCCCAAGCAAACAGTGCCACAGTGTTCTGCGCTCCTACTGTCTAGACGTGGCGTGATGCAGACTGATCAGCTGCAGGTGCGCGTCCGGTCGACTGCTGGCGTTTGGGCGGTATGCAAACAATGTATGGCCACCGGAAGTACGCCCCGATGATGGCCGCGATCTGCCGCTTTGGGGCGACCAACATGTCGAGCAGACGATGCCGGCGTAACGAAATGGTCTGAATGATGCGCACATCGGCTCCAACGTGACTGATCGCTGCACTATAGCCGCGATGACAAATCTAACTTGCCAACTGGCTGGTTAATTTAGCTTCCATGGCTAACGATGGGCAACCCCAGCCGAAGGTGAGTGACATCACATCCGCCGCTGAGGCATCATTCATCCAGTGCGCACGCAGCCCGCATAAACTCCCCGAAAGGTTGGCAGAGGAAACTTGACGTCATCACGTGGCTTCGTACGCCACCGTATCGTCCAGGCGGCTTTGGAATTATTCGCTGAGTACGGTGTCAAGGGCACGACCTTGCAGATGATTGCCGACCGGCTTGAGGTGACCAAAGCCGCTGTGTACTACCACTTTCACACCAAAGACGAGATCGTGAGGGCCGTCGCACAGCCGTTACTCGAGGACATCGCTCGCGTAATACGTATCGCCGACGCGCTTCCCGACCCCCATTCGCGGCGCGAAGTCGCCGCCAGCGGCTTTGTCGAACTGGCGGTGCGCCATAGGGGCCTCAGCGCAATTGTGCAGAACGACCCGGCCATGAGCACGCTCGCGAAGACGCATGTCGAGTTGGAGAACGCCGTCGTGAAGCTGATCACGCTGCTTGATGGCCCCGACGCGGACGTCGCCCACCATATCGGGACATCGATGATCATCGGCGGAGTTTCCGGCGTTGTAACCGATGCGCGGTTGCGCGACGTGCCCGACGAACTGCTCCATCGTGTGCTTCTCGACTACGCCCAGCATCTGCTACATACCCCCAAGTTGCTGTCGGCGGCCGTGAAGCCGTCGGGAAGTGTGTAGCCGCCCAGGAGCGAGGTGCCGAAACGAGAATTCGTGACGCGGTGGTGCACTTGCGGCGCCGGGCAGATTCGGGAGCTCCTACGGGTATCGAAGATGGTGTGGGGTTTACGAAACCCGTAGTCGCATTGCGGCAGACTAGCTGCGGCAGTGGAGCCCGCGCCTTCGGCGCTAGCGCGGACTGATCCGCTTATCTGTAACTGGGCTTGACCCCGTTTGGTGGACACAGGGTCAGGCGGCTTGTGCCGTCTTAGTGATCCGGTTTTCGTATTCCACCGGTGTGATCATGCCGATCGCGCTGTGTCGTCGGCGGCGGTTGTAGATCCGTTCGATCCAGTCACCGACGGCGAGCTTAGCGGCCGCCTTGGTGGGCCACAAGTACCGGTCGTAGAACTCGACTTTCAGTGTGGCCCAGAATGATTCAGTGGCAGCGTTGTCCCAGCACACACCTGTACGCCCTACCGAACGGGCCAGATTGTGGGTGCGGGCAACCCGAGCCATCTGCGCACTGGTGTACTGACAGCCCCGATCCGCATGGAAGATCACCTGCTCGGGCAGGTCGGCGCGCAGAGCCACCGCCATCGCGACCGCCGACTCGACCAGATCGGTATGCAGGTAGTCCTCGATGGCCCAGCCGATGACCCGCCGGGAATGCCCATCACGGACCGCGCACAGATACAGCCAGCCTTGCCCGGTGCGCAGATAGGTGATGTCGCTGGTCCACACCGCATTGAGCGTCCCGGCATCGAAACGGCGTTTCACCAGATCAGGGATCGGTGGGGCGTCCAGATCCACCACCGTGGTCACCGGAGCGAACGTCCGTGGACTGATCCCGTGAAGGCCCTGGCGCGCCAGCGAAGCGGCCACCGTTTTACGGGACACCGTGCGGCCCTTCCCACGCAGATCGGCCAGGATGCGCGGTGCCCCGTAGACCCCATCAGAGGCGGTGTGCGCGGCCGCGACAGCGGCATCGAGATCGGCACGTCGGACCGCGGCCGTGCTGGGCCCAGACCCCAATCGGATGTGCCGACTCTTGGAGGTGTCCCGCTCGGGGTTCTACAAATGGCGCACCAACGCGGCCGCCGCACCTGGTGCGGCTGCGGTGCGCCGTGCCGGTCTGGATGCCGCGGTAGCGGCCGCTCACGAAGCCTCTGACGGGGTGTACGGGGCACCGCGGATCCTGGCTGACCTACGTGAAAAAGGCCGCACGGTGTCCCGCAAGACCGTGGCCGCCTCGCTGGCGCGCCAGGGCCTGGCCGTGATCAGCCCACGGTCGTTCGCGCCGGCGACCACGGTCGCGGATCTGGATGCACCACCGATCCCGGACCTGGTCAAACGTCGCTTCGATGCCGGTGCGATCAACCGGGTGTGGACCAGTGACATCACTTACCTGCGAACCGGCGAGGGCTGGCTGTATCTGTGCGCGGTGCGCGATGGGCATTCGCGGAGGATCATCGGCTGGGCCATTGAGGACCATCTGCACACCGATCTAGTGCAGGCCGCGGTCGCGATGGCCGTGGCCCGTGGGCAGTTACCCGGCAGGTGGTATTTCACGCTGACCGTGGCTGCCAATACACCAGCGCACAGATGGCCCACCTGGCCCGAACCTACGATCTCGCTCGTTCAGTAGGGAGGACCGGGGTGTGTTGGGACAACGCCGCGGCTGAATCTTTTTGGGCTACATTGAAAGTCGAGTTCTATGACCGGTACTTGTGGCCGACCAAAGCGGCCGCTAAGCTCGCCGTCGGTAACTGGATCGAACGGGTCTACAACCGCCGCCGACGCCATTCCGCGATCGGCATGATCACCCCGGTGGAATGCGAAAACCGGATCAATCAGACGGCACAAGCCGCCTGATCCTGTGTCCACCAACTGGGGTCAAGCCCACGCATACGGCGAGTTCGACGTCGAGGTCGCCGAGTTACGGGCGGGCGTCGGGGCTTTGCAGGATGTTGTCGAAGGGTTGCCGGTATTGCTCGACGACGCGGGCGCGCAGGGTGTGGGCAGTGGGGGATGCGTGCCCTCTGCTACGAACCTGGGAGTTTCGGTGGGGCCCAGGGCCGCTCAGGCAAGGGTGGTGACGTGCACCGGCGCTTCGGCGAGAAGGTCAGCTCGCCGGGAGAGCAGTTCGATGAGGCGCTCACGCGGTGTTCCGCTGGTCGGTTCGGGTGGAATGACTTGCGGTAGTAGGCGTTCGAAGGTCGCCGCAAGTAGCTGGGTGGAATGGTTGAAGTGGCGCTAGAGGGAGCGCAGCAGCACAAGCACCCCGAGAACCGGTCGCAACTACGTAAGTCAACGCCGGCCGCGCCCACCCCCAGGTGGTGCGCTCACCGCGGGGCGCACCAAAGCCGGGCCGGTGCGTAACAGGGACGTGGTTGCCCAGCGGTATCCAATTGGCCGTATAGCGGTTCGATCGTTGCTTTCTGAGCGAAGCAGCAGCAGCAGCAGCGTCGTCGTCGATCCCAACTCGTCAACCGCCGTACTGTGGCTTGAGCTTGCCAGCGAGTGCTGCCAGTGGGATGTTTGCGACGACGGTGCCGCCGTCCATGGACCAGACGCGTTGCCCCGGTGGGGTCGGGTCTTCGCGCACCATCGGCTGGTCCGGCATGTAGATCCGCAGGGAGTCACCGGTGAGCGCGAAGGCCCGGTAACTGCCGGAGTACCCGGGGCCGGCGCTGTCCGGCTGGAATTCCGGCACGGTGAACGGGTAGGTGCCCGGTGCGTGCGGCGGAGGTACCGCGTCGAGTATCGGCGGCAGGACCGGTGCGGCGGCGGCCGAAACTGCTTGGTATCCATCGATTCCCGGCCGGAACAAATCCGGCAGATACAACCGCCGCCCCGAGCTCATGTCGAACACGAAGGATCGGAAGGCATTGTTGGGCTGGATGCCGAACGGCTCGAACATCTCGTGCACCACAACCGACTGCACCCCACCGGGACCGGGAATGATCTCGTAATCGGCCTTGGCGCTGCTGTCGCGCGGCGTGGTGTTGCCGGTGTTCCGCCACCCGTTGAACAGGCGGGTGTAGTAGTCACGCAGCACCGGGCCGGCCGTCGGGTTGTCGATGAACTCTGCCGGAACCCGCAGCGACAGCAGCATTTCCGCTTCGCGCTGGGATTTGACCACTGCGGTGCACGCGCCACCGTCCCAGACCGCGCCAAGTTGACTGCAGAATCCGTCGATCGATGCGTGGGCGGTCGGCGTACCGGTCAAAGCGATCGCGGTGACCGCTGCGCCGACCACCGCCCAGGCTCTATTTGCCACGCTTACCGTCCGCTCCGGCCAGCAACACCTCGGTGGCCAGCCATCGATCGCCAACCTTGCGCATCGTCATCGAGACGCTGACGTAGTCGGTCCGCGGGTCCGGCTCCCCGGAACTTGTGACCACCTGCTTCACCGACAACAGCACGTCGACGTCGTCGCCGTGCACCGCCTTGACCGCCGCATCGTTGACAGTGCCGGTGGTGTTGACCTTGCTGTCGATCAACATCTTTCGCATCGACGCCGCAGCCTTGCTGTAGGCGTCCTTGAACTCGCCGGTCGCGCCGTCGATGATGTCGGCAAAGTTCTTGTCGATGACCTTCTGGTCGGTGGTGGTCAGGGTGACCGCATAAGCACGCGCCGCATCGAGTGCCTGCGCAGCCTCGGCATCGCGCTGGTGCTGAGCAAACAGCAGCCATCCCGTCGTGCCGGCGGCTACACCCAGCGCGAGAACCAACACGCCCACTGCCCAGCAGACCGTGCGGCGAACTGTATAGACTTTGGTGGTCTTGGGGATCACGGACTCTGCGCTGACCACGTCAGCGGTTTCGGCCTCGACCTCAGCTTCGGCGACGTCAGATTGCTTGGCCGTCATAGGATTTCGACCTTGCTGGCCAGCCACCGGCGGCCGACCTTCTCCATGGTCATGTCTATCCGGTTGCGGTCGATCCGCGGGCTGGGGTTGGACGCGTTGGTGATCGACTGGTCGACGAACATCAGCACCTCGACCTGGTTCGCCGTCGCCGATTTCACCGCTGCCGCAACGACAATGCCCGTCCCCGAGACCTTGTTGTCGATCAGCACCTGGCGCAACTGAGTGGCACCCTGGCTGTAGGCATCCTTGAACTCACCGGTGGCACCATCGAGTGACTTGCGATAATTGTCGTCAATGTTCTTGGCGTCCAACGTGGTCAGCACCACCGCGTAGTCCTTGGCCGCCTGCAACGCGGCAGCGGTTGCGATCGAGACCTGGTGTTGCTCGTACTGGCGCCAGCCCAGATAACCCAACGCTGACACCAACAGCGCGAAGAGCAACCCGCAGACCATGGCAGCCAGGCCAACCCGCCGCTTGGGCGCGGGTGCAACAAGTTCATCCGTGGCAACGGCGTCGGTGGCATCAACGTCCTCTGAATCGACCGACGACTCGGTCAACTCAGCTGCCTCGGTCTCTGCATCACGCAATTGGTCGAAGACATCGGTACTGCTGGTTCGTTTACTCATGCGTATCTCGTGGCTTGTCAGTTCGGCATCGGTATCGGCAACGACGGTCCACCGTACGGGGTGTCGATGGTGTAGCCCGGATAGTGCGGCGTCTTGTCGGTCACCGCGTGCGGGTCGTATCCCGGTGGCGGGCCGGCAGTGTCGTCGCCCGGCGGACGCGGGGCGTTGCGAGCGCCGCGGACCAGCAGCGAGGGGTCCTGGTTCTCGCAGTAGGTGTATTTGTACGGCTCAGGGAAGCTGGCGTCCGACGGTGAATGCCGGGGCAGGTTGTAGTCGCACCGGTACTTCGGATAGATGTCACCAAGGGCCCAGATAGCGCCGTCATGCACGACGGTGCCGAACCGGTCGATGAACGAATCGCGGTCCGGGCGCCACAGATACTGCAGCGCCGGGATGCGCTGATAGATGATCTGCGACACCGTGGTCAGGTTGCCCAGGATCTGCACGACGTTCTGCCGGTTGTCGCTGATCAGATTGTCCAGCGTCGCCAGTTGCGGCTCGCCCCGATCCACCAGGGTGCGGAAGCCACCGTCCATCTTGTTCACGCCACCCAGCACTTTGGTCAGGTTGTTCGTGGTGGCCGCCAAACCCGGACGCACGTCAGCGATGGTGCCGAACACCACCCGCGTGGTGCGGATCATGCTCGTGGTCTCCGGCAGCACCGAATCCACCGTGTTGGCCAGTAGGCTGGCGCCGTCGAGGATGGCCGACAGTTTGCGGGGTCCGTCCTTGGTGACGTGCAATTCGTTGAACATCTTGCCGAGCTTGTCGGCGTCAAGCTGTGCCAGAGCGCCGCGGCTGTGATCGATGATGTGCGGCAGGGTCAACGGAATGCTCGCCTGCTTGCCCGAAATGACGGCGCCATCCTTCAAATACGGACCATTGGCGTTGTCGGGCCGGAAGTCCAGATACTGCTCCCCTGCCGCCGACAGGCCCGACACCCGCACCGGGCTATCGGCCGGGATGCGGACTGACTTGTCGACAGTGGCGACCGCCTCCACCCCGTGATCGGTGAGGTTGACCGCCTCGACCCGGCCGATCGGGATGCCCCGCAGGGTCACGTCCTGATTGGCCAGCAGCCCACCGGATTCGGGCAATATGATCCGCATCGCAATGGTCCGGTGAAACGGGTTGAACCGCAGGCCGTCGATGGCGATGTAGCCGAAGGCGATCACTGCGGTGAGCAGCAGACCGAACAGAGCCAGCACCACCTTGCGGCTGGCCACCGCCTTGATGATCCGGATGGCCACGGCCAGTACGGAATTCAGCGCGGTGATCATGGGCGGTCCGGTCCGTTGACTCGGCCGAGCAGCATGTTCCACTCGTAGCGCAGGCTGCCGATCAGCAGATGCCAGTCGGTGCCGTCCGGGCCGTGGATACCGGGGTCGCCTGCGTAGTTCTTGTCCGGTAGGGCGCCGATGGCGATCTTGGAAAGGAGCATATCTGCGTGCAGTGCGGTGGAATCGGTGGCCTTGATGAGAATGGACTGCAGCCGGTTGAACGAGTTCAACGACAAGTTGGGGTCCATCACGATCTCGTTGAACACCCGCGATAGGTTGTTGACGTCAGCGGCCACGCTGCGGGTGTCGGTGCCCTTCATCGACGGGAACTTGGCCAGCTGCCGGGTGATCCGGGCGACGTTGTCAACCACATCCATGATCCGCGTGGTGTTGTCGGAGATCACCGACAGCGCCGGCGCACCGGCCGTCAACGCGGTGTCGATACTGTTCTGGTGGCCCGCCACCTCGGCGGCCATGTTCGACGTTGCGCGCAGCGTGGCGTCCAATTGGTCGGTACGCGCGGTCATCTTGGACAGAAATTGGTTGGTCTCCGAAATCAGCCCGGCCAACTTCTCGCCACGCCCACCTACTGCCCGGCCGGCCCCGTTGACATCGGTGGTCAATGCGCGGATGGCGCCACCGTTGACCAGCATGGCCAACGAGTTGAGCAGTTCCTCGACCGTCGGCGCAGCCGACGTGGAGCCCAGTCCGATGGTGTCACCATTGCGCAGCAATGGGCCACCGTCATCATTGCGCGACGGCGGACGAATCTGCAGGAACACGTCGCCCAGCGGTGTGGCAGAACGCAATTCAGCTGTGCTGCCAACCGGGAGCGGCACGTCTTTGCGGATCCGCATGGACACCTTTGCGGTGAAGTCCTCGGCTTCGATCGAGGTGACTTCGCCGATATCCGCGCCGTACAAACGCACTTTCGCCTTCGCCGGCAGGTTCAGCGCGTCGGTGAACACCGCGTTGAGCGTGTATACGGGCCCGCCTGACCCCGGCGACGGCAACGGGACACTGTCCAGTCCCGCGGCGCAACTGGTCATCAGCAACACACCGCTGAGTACTCCGGCGCACCGTGTGCTGCGCCGTACGAAAGTCAGGCTCATCGGGTCGGCCCTCCCTGGGCAGGTACTGCGGGTGCCGGCTGAGCCGGCACCGCCCCGGGTTTGGGCGGCTCGCCTTGACCGGACGGGCCGATGCCATTGGCCATCAGATCCAGCATGGTGGACAGCCCGAAGTCGCTGTTGTAGTCCTGCAATGTTCCTGTTGCACAACCCAGTTGCTTGAGCCCCATCAGGTTGCAGATTTCCTTGTTCAACGAGTTGTTGGCCAGCAGCTTGTCAGTGGGAAGGTGTACGCGTGCGCTGCCTCCGACCGGATCAAGTACGTTGTAAACATTGTCCACCGCCAGCGGAAGGACATCGATGGTCTCTTCGAGTTCGCGCTTGTTGTCCGACAGCGACCTGACCACAGTGTTGAGATCGCCGAACGAACCCTTCAGTTGGTCCCGGTGCCGATCGAGCAGGCCGCTGACCTCATGGAGGATTTCGTTGGCCTTGGCGCCGGTCCGGCCAGAACCGAGGTTCTGGTCGGCCAGAATGTCGCTCAACTGGTGCAGGTCGCCGCCGAATTTGCGGATCGCACTGTCATTTTCGGCGGCGGACTGGGTCAGGTCGGAGACGCTCCGGACGATCTCCTGCAAGTTCTTCTCAGTCTTGGCACCGCCATCGGGGCCGACCTTGAGCGCCTCGGACAACTTGGTCAGAGTCGACTTGATCTGCTCACTGTTGCCGGAGGAGATCTGCGAGCCCAGATTGACCAGATCGCCCAGCGGCCCACCGCCATTGGCGTCACCGCGCAGCGCGGTGCCCAGCTTGTCCATCATGGTCAGTGTCTTGTCGAATTCAACCGGGGTCTTGGTGTTCCCCAATGCGATCAGGTCACCGTCGCGCAGCTTGGGTCCGCTGGTGTACGGCGGCGTCAGTTCGATGTGCCGGTCGGTGAGGATCGAGGCGGAGACGGTGGCCGCGACGACGTCACTGGGGACCGGGACTTTTCGGTCGATGTCCATGGTGACCTCGACGTAGCCGCCCTTGTTCTCCACGGTATCGACTTTGCCCACGGGCATGCCGAGCACCGACACCGCGTTACCGGGGTACAGCCCGACGGCGTCCTGGAAGTGTGCCCGGACGGTGATGTTGCGGTGCCAGAAGTGCGGCACCGCAACTACCGCGGCAACCACTGCGACGACCGCGGTGGCAACTGCAACCAGGCCGATCATCAAGGCGCGCTTACTCATTTGCAGTCCTTGAAGTACTCGACGATGTTGAACTGCCGGGCCCGACCACTGATCGCACAGACCCACGAATCGACCATCAAACCCGCCGGCAGAGTCAGGTCCGTAGCATTACCGCTACCGGTCGCGTTGGCGATGTTGCGCGCTGCCACCGGCGCAATCTGCAGGATGCTGCGCACGAGCGCGTCGTGCTCGGCGAGCATCTTGGCGAATTCATGCAAGCTGTTGATCAGCGCGTCGAGTTGCGGCTCGTCGGCCAAGATCGTGTGCGCCCGGTCGGCGAGCAGCGTCACCCCGTCGAACAAACGCTGCATCGCCGCCCGCCGCGTAGCGATCTCGCCGAGAATCTGGTTGCCCTGCAACACCAACGCACCAAGGTCGGCCTTCTGCCGGTGCAACAGCGCCGCGATGGTATCGGCGTTGGTGATCAACGTGCCGAGCTGGTCGCGCCGGGACTGAATAACCCCGGCAAGGGAATTCAGATTGGTCAAGGCCTGCGGCAACTCGTCGGGCACTCCCTGCAGGCTGCCGCTCATCACCCGTACCGATTCAGCGATCCGATCGGCGTCCAGCGGACCTAGTGTCTCGGTCGCACCCGCCAAGGTCTTCTGCAGGTCGTAAGGCACGTCGGTATGACTCAATTTGATTGTGTTGCCGGATAATTGGCCGGACCCGGCGGGAGTGATCTCCAGATAGCGAGAACCAAGGATGGTGGTCAGCTTGATGGCCGCGTGAGTCTCAGTGCCCAACCGTACGTTCTTGTCGGCCTTGAACGTCACCACCACGTGATCGCCGGCCAGCTGCACGTCCTGCACCTCGCCGACCGGAATCCCCGCGATGGTGACCGGATTGCCCGACTTGATCGCGGCCGCCTGGGCGAATTCGGCGGTGTACTGCTTCTTGTCGACGTCCAGAACACTGACCAGCACGACGGCTGCGATCATCACGACGATGACCGCCAGGCCGATCGCGCCGAGCCAGAACTTGTTGTAGTCCTCCAGCACGCGCTTCCGCTGACCCACGATCTCAGGACGCAGCTTTCCGAACAGCTCGCTCATTGGCACACCGCCGAATGCCAGACCTCGTTGCCATTACCCGGTGTCGCCCGGATCACGAACATCCGGAACCAGTTGAGCAGGCCGCGCCATAGACCGAAGTCGAGGTCGCAGGCATATATGTTGCCATAGCTCCCGTCCTGCGTCATCCGGGCAAGGCCCTTGAGCAGCAACGGAACATTGGCCAGCGCGAAAGCCAGGCGGGGCTTGCCCTCGCCCACACCGTATTTGAGCAAGCCCGGATCGCGGTCGATGAATTGCTGTACATCCGGGGTGATCGCATCGACCAGTGCCGACAGCCGCGTCACGTTCGCGGTGATCGCCCCGACCGATGCGACGAGTTCGTCGCGCCGACTGTTCAAGGAGGACAACGACACCGACGTCTGGTGCAGCATGGTTTCCAGGTTCTTGCTCTGCGTGGCTAGCGTCGCCATCAGCTTGTCCAGGTTGGCGATCAGGTCGCCGAGCGCCGCATCCGGTCCCGCCAGGGTCTGCGTCAGCGACGAAGCCTGGGTCGTCAAGGTCAACAGCGATCCCTGATTGCCCTGGAACGCCTCGATGATGGCGTTGGTCAAGTTGTCCACCTGCTGCGGATCGAGCTCGGTGAACAGTGGCTCAAAACCGTTGAGCATGTAGGAGATATCGAACGACGGGTTGGTCCGCTGTTCCGGAATCTGCGCTCCTGCAGGCATTTTGCGGCGCTCGCCATCGCCTTGGCTCAGCCCGAGGTACCGCTGCCCGATGATGTTCTGGTACGTCACCGAGGCCAGCGTGCTGGCGTAGAGCGTTTGGTTGCTGCGCACTTGGAAGTCGACCTTGGCCTTGTTGTCGGGTGTCAGTTCGATCTTGTCGACCCGACCTACCCGTACTCCGGCGACCCGGACATCATCGCCTTCGGCCAGCCCCGACACGTCGCTGAAAATGGCCGAATAGCTGGAGGTTGGACCAGCGATGTTGCGTTGTAAGGTGGCAAAAACCATCCAGGTGACGGCAACCGAGAAGACCATGAACAGTGCCAGGCCAATGATGGTGCTGCGCTTGATTCTCATGGCCGGCCCTTGTCTGCCTGCCCGCCATCGGCGGGGCCGGGCTCAGGAGTGATCTGGACGCTGCTGCCGCGGGCGACGGGGCCCAGCAGCAATTCGGTAGCGGAAGTGGCTGGGCCGCCGACGATTTGGCTGAGCTGGTTCTTCTCCATCTGACTACCGACCGGACCGACGGTGCCGCCGTACAGCGGTGCGGACTGCTGCTGTACTGGCGCAGGCGCAGGCGCGGGCGCACCGTCCGGCCCGCCCGCCTCTGCCGCTAACGGTGGGGCTGCAGGTGGCGCGGGTGCCGGGCCGGGGTCCGGCGCTGCAGGCGCCGGTGCACCCTGTGGTGCCGGCGGCGCGTTGCGGTCCGGCGGGCCGGGGAAGTCCGGTACCACCGGCACAGAGAATCGGGGCGGCGCGAAGTTGGGGCGGTTCTCGGTCACCCACGGTGGGACTCCCATGCCCATCGAGGCCAGGCCCGGCTTCAGATCGGGCGCGGTCGGGGTTTCCGGTGCGGTGCGGCAACTGGGCCCCTCTATGGCTCCGTAGCGTGGGCAGTCTGCCCGGGTGTACTGGCGCGACGGGTTGATCGAAATCACCGTACCGAGAGTCAGCAGGTGGGTCTCCGGGTTGTAGGCCTCGTCGTAAACCTTGTTGGCCAAGGCCTGCAATCGCGTTGAGATGCCATGGAATTCGCCGGCGTGATCAGCCAGCACACCCAGCCCTGGAGTCAGCCCGGTGCTGACTTCGATCATCCGGTCGGTCTGGTGCTCGAACGCATCAGCAAGGGTTCCGGTCGTGTGCAGCCCACCGGTCAGGAAATTCGTGAGCTGGGAACGCTTCTCGGCGAAGGTGCGCATCGGCTGTACCGAGCTGTCCAGCGCGGCGAACAGATCCGGCGACACCGTACGCAGACTGTCGGCGGCCGACTTCAGCGCCGACAACGTCGTCGGCCCGGAATCGTCGGAAGCAACCACCGAATTCAGTTGCTGCATAACCCTGTTGAGGTCGCCGCCGGCGTCGGTGAGCTTCTGCCCCCGACCGCGGGTGGCCTCCGACAGTGCCGCGAAGACACCGACATTGTTCGAATCCGGCGCCTGCCCAACGGCTTTGAGCAGCTGCCGCAGCTTGGCCAACACGTTCTGGAACAGCACAGTGGGCAAGGTCTGGTCTTCGAGAACGACGTCACCGGTGCGGATGGGCCGCGCGCCATTACCGTTCTGCACCAACTGAACAGCCGATACGGCGAACAGGTTGGCCGGCACCACTCGTGCGGTCACGGTGTCGGGAATCTGCGAAGCGAACTGCGGCTGGATGTTGACGTGCACCACGTTCGGTGAACCGTGCTGCGAGGGCGTCACGCTCGACACCATGCCGACGATCACGCCGCGGAACTTCACGTCGGAGCGCTCCGGCAGGCCGTCGCCGATGTTGATGAGCTTCAGGTCCACCCGGACGAAATCGTCCAACTTGCCTTGCGATTTCACCACCATGAGGACCGCGGCGATCGAGGCCACCACCGCGAAGCACAGGCCGATGACACCCAGCTTGCGGTCGGTCGAGCCCCGCGGGTCGTGGTCGAACGAGTTAGCCATCAGCCACCGAACCTTGCACCGCTGATGACGCCCCACAGCGCCATGGTGAGCAGCATGTTGACGATCATCACGACGGTGACGCTGCCGCGCATCGCCCGCCCGGCCGCCACACCCACACCCGCCGGGCCGCCGGAGGCGAAGTAGCCGTAGTAGCACTGGATGGTCGACGAGATGAACACGAACACCACAGCTTTGATCGTCGCGAACAAGACGTCCCGGCCCTCCAGGAACAGACCGAAGTAATGCAGATACGTGCCGGTCGACTGGCCGGCGATCACGCTGACCAACTGGCACGACAGATACGCCAGCGCCAGGGACGCGAGGAACAGCGGAACCACCGCGATGATCGAGGCCATGACGCGCGTCGCGACCAGGTAGGCCACCGAATTGATACCCAGGGTGTCCAGCGCGTCGATCTCGTCGTTGATCCGCATGGCGCCCAGCTGTGCGGTGAACCGGCACCCGGCCTGCGCGATGAAGGCCATCGCGATCATTGCCGGCGCCAGCTCTCGCGTCGTCGCGAACGAGGAGACCAACCCGGTGGCCGGCCCCAGGCCCAGCAGGTTCAACGCGTTGTAGCCCTCGACCGCGACCAGCGCCCCGGCCGTGACACCAAGCACGCCGGCGACATTCAGCGTGCCACCACCGACCACGATCGAGCCGTTACCCCAGGTGATGTCGGACAGCAGCCGCAGAAACTCCTTGCGGTAACGCAGCCACATCGTGGGCATGGCCAACAAGACCCTGCCGAAGAACTCGACCATGTGGCCGGTACGCCCGGCCGCCTTGAGCAGCCCGTTGCCGACGGCCGTGATCGGCCGCAGCGGTGTCGGGGTGAATGTTGATGGGGCGGCCATATCAGATCGACGTCTTCGGGAAGATGACGACGTACAGCTGGCTCATGACGACGTTGACGATCATCATCAGCAACACCGACTCCACCACGGCGGCGTTGACGGAGTTGGCCACACCCGCCGGACCACCGCGCGTATCCAGGCCCTTATGGCAACTGATCACCGCCACGATGACACCGAAGACGACCGCTTTGACCATGGCCAGCGCCAGGTCGCCAACCGTCGAGAACGACGAGAACGTCGCGATGAACGAGCCCGGGGTGCCGTTCTGCAGGTAGACGTTGAACATGTAGCTCGCCAGGTAGCCGACGAAGCTGGTGACACCGGTCAGCAACACACCGATGAGGACCAGAGCGACCAGCCTCGGCACGACGAGGCGCTGGATCGGGGACACCCCCATGACCTCCATCGCGGAGATCTCCTCGCGCATGGTGCGCGACCCGAGGTCGGCGCAGACGGCCGAGCCGACCGCCGTCGCGAGCAGCAGCGACGCGACCAGCGGGGCGCCCTGCCGGATGACCACCAGACCGGTCGCCGCACCCGACAGCGACGAGGCGCCCACCTGGCCGGCGAGCAAGGCAAACTGGATCGACAACGTCACACTGATCGGGATGGTCACCAGAACCGTTGGGGTGAAGGCGGTTCCGGCCATGAAAGCGGCCTGATCCAGGAACTCGCGCACCTGGAACCGGCCCTTGATGATGTCGAAGAACAGGTACTCCAGAGTCCGCAGCCCGAGCACGATCTGGCCGCCGGCGGTGCTCAGCGACGCGATCGGATGGTTCTGCAGGTACCGCCGGACCCAGTCGATGGCTTCGCCGATGGCAGCGCGGTTGGCCGCTCCGCCGGCCTGTGCGTCGTCCGTCATCGCGTCTGCTCACTCGAGTCGGACGCCTGCCATTCGGCGGCGATGCCACGGCACACCAGGTCGGTGGTTGCCCGCGTCTGCGCGACCAGTCTGTCGCGGTCGGGCTTCTGCCCATGACGCAGCGCGATCCCGAACGGAATCGCCACGATCGATTCCGCGGTGCCGTGGACATCGATGTCAGAACGGATGTAACCGCGAGCGATGCCGTCGCGGAGCATGGCCGACAACGACCGCACACCGCCGTCGAACATGTGGTGGAACTGCTCGGTCATCTGCTGGTCGACGCCCGCGGCCTCCATGACGATCAACTGCAACAGCCGCGGTTCTTCGGCAAGCACATCGGTATAAGCCATCCCGACCGCCATCACGTACTCGCGAAACTCCGTGATGGTGGCGAGGCTGCCGGGCAACACCTCCCCGATCGCTGACAGCAAACGGCCGTTGACGCGGCGCACGGCCTGGTCGATGATGTCGCGCTTATTGGCGAAATAGCGGTAGAACATCGAATGACCAGCGCCCAGCCGTTTGGCGATATGGCTGATCGAAGTCTGGTGATACCCGCGCACAGCAAACTCAGCCAACGCGGCGTCAATGACTTCCTCCCGCACCAACTCAGCCCGTTTCGCACGCTGGCGTTCCGCCATGGTCGCGCGCACCTCGCCTGTCACGCGGATCACAGTAGCGCATCAATTCCGGATTTGAGCACACTCTCCGAGAAACGGAATCAATTGTTTCAAACGTAAGTTTTGCGCTGTTTCGGTTTGATGGAATACACATCGAACTGCTGGCGCAGCACAGTAGGGCGGCCCGTCCGGCAATGGAGCGATTTCTACATCTTCATGAAGTCCCACAGGTATGGCCACCGCCGTGCTAACGGGTTGCGGAGCACCACCGGATCAGTCCAAGGACATCGACCCCTCCCACCCGCTGGGCGGCAAGGACGGCGGCCGCGACGGCGAGTGCACCCGCGACGGCAACAAATGGACCTGGGCGGTGTATTTCCCTCGGGGACAACAGGATTTCAACACCATCAAGGGCAAGCTGGAAGACGACATCGACGTTGCCCGCAAGCACAATCCGGTCGGAATCGCCTTCGTCACTAACCAAGAACTGCGGCTTGCCGAACGTCGAGACCTGGGTGAGCTCGGTGGCGACATCGCCATCGAGCGGTACCACTTGGAACGGCTGGCCACCATCTTGGACCGGCCGAAAATGGCATCCGTACGTCAGCAGTACCTCAAGATCGCTCCAGGTCGATCGCCCATGATCGTCAACGCGGCGGTCGCCGGCACCGCCGTCACGTTCTTCGGCGAGGATGCGGTGGTCGACCTGCTCGTGGACGTGCACGAGAACCAGGTCCGAGAACGTTCCGAAACGGCTAAGCAATCGAAGTCACGAACCCCGTCCATACTCGACAGGTTCAACCCAGCCGGGCTCTATCAAAGCCTCGGGATCGCCGAACCTGAACCGCCAAAAGTGTTGAGCGAAATCGAAATCGACGAGAGCGTCCAGGCGTACCGGGAAACGATCGAGGCCGACTGGAAGTGGTCGCGGGGCCATTTGGCTGGTGCGGCGTGCTCGGGTCTGAAGTTCACCATCGAAAACGTCGAAACCTCGTTCCTCAACAACGTCGAGATCGTGCTGACATTCACCGGAGCACGCGGTGTCGACTGGCGGGCTGCCGACGCCTTCGAACTCGACAAGATGCAGGACCGCCACTGGATGGCCCCGACGTGGGGCGGCGTCGCACCGCCGTATATCCCGAGGCGCCTCAAGAACTATCCGGTTACTTACGACCACAACGACGATGGTGACCTTGAAGTGACGATCACCCTGGATACGTTGCGGCCCAGGAAAACATGGACGAGCAGTGCCGACGACATCGTCCTCATTGCTCGTACCGACGATCTCGACGATGTGACAGCCACCTATACGGTCACCGCTGACGGCTACAACGAACTGTTCGAAGGTGGTCCGATCACCATTCCTGTAGAACGGGTTTCAGCTTTCAATACCCTCGGGGACCTGTTGGGTGTGGACGATGACGGCGACGACGAATAGGCGCTCGCTATATGGCGGTCGATAGGGCATCACCCATCGACGCGGCGCTCGCCATCGCCATCGACCGAACCGCATCATTACGGCTTACTTGCCCCAACATCGTGACAGCAGTACGCATTTGGTCCCCGACAAACACCGTCGGACCGTCGGTGAGATTCGCAAAGGCCTCGGCGACCACACTGTCGACGGTGTCGGCCCCGTTGGGGATCGCAGTGAGTGAAGCAAGCTGGCCGCGTTCGAATTCGAGTTGGCGAAGCGCCGGCGTATCCGTCTTGCCCAGAATCAGGCCAATGACATCAATTCCCTTGGGATTCAACTCACTCCACAACGCTTCAGCCAGAATCATGTCGAATGCCTTGCTCGGACCATATGCCACCATATTCGGACCACCCACCAGGCCGGCACCGGAGCCGAAGATGACAATGCCGCCCGTACCTCGTTCGACCATACGCGGCGCGAACTGATGACACAGCTGCATCAAGGTCACGCAATTACGTTGCACCAATGACTCTGACACTTCGATCGGTGTCTCCAGAAACGGTCTGAAGGTGGGATCGGCGCCAGCGCAGTACGCGAGGAAACCGATCTGCAGATCATGGGTCGCATCCGCGATTGCACGGGAGGCTTCGGGCGCAGAGAGGTCGACGACCAGCGTGCGCGTCTGCACCCCAGTCCGATCCGCGATGCCGCGAGCCACTTCATCCAACGCCGACTGCCGCCGGGCCACCAACACCACATTGAGCCCACGCTCAGCCAACGCCTCAGCGAAAGCCGCTCCGACACCGTCAGAGGCACCGGCTACAAGTGCCCACGGACCGTACTTCGATTCAAAGGTCATGACTCGCCAATTCTCTTGTACCGCTGGCATTGAAGGTCCGCACAATCGGGCAGACGCGAGTTACATGTGTACGACGGAACGACCGGCCACCGACCCTCCACCACATGTCACCATCGTGGCTACCAGTGCGATTGGCGCCAAATCGGCTTCCTCTTACAGATAACAATGCGAACTTGGCGAGCAGCGGGAGCACATGGCCCTCGCTGTCAGACAATCGATAGCTCTGAGCGCTAGGCGGCTGGCCATGGCACTGTTCCGGTGCGCCCTTAACCCGATGTTCAAAAGCTACAGGATTTCTTGACTCAAGCGGCAGCGCGTGTAGTCGTAATGACCTATGCGGCCGATCTCGAGAATGCATAGAGGCATCGCATTGCGGAAACGAAGTCCCCGGGCGCGATCGTGAGTTTGTTTTGATGTCAGTCAAACTGGGGCAAGGCCGCCGACAACCGCCGCGCGATCTCGCCGTACCGTTCGAAGCGGTCTGACCCGCCGAGGGCGTTGTAGAGCACGATGCGGGTGGCGACGCCGTCATATTTGGCAACGAGCTTGTCCGCCAGCTCATCCCAGGTGGATTCAGTGGCGAACGCGGCGATGTGGTCGTCGGTGATCTGCGCCATCATGCCTGCCATGTCGCCGGCTTTCTGCTTCTCCCGCAGGCGCGCGGTGGTGCCCTCGAAACCGGCCTCGTCCCAGATGAAGGCGTAGTTCGGGGTGCTGCCGTAGAAGCTCATGCTGGCCCGCACGAATTCACGCTCGTTGTGGCGTTCTTCGTCGGTGTCGCCGACAATCGTCATCGCCGGGATGATCGTGTCGATGTCAGCGGGGGAGCGACCCGCCTTCTCGGCACCGGCGGCGACATTGGGCAGTACGTGGCGGGCGATGTAGCCCGGCTCGCCGAGTGGGTGGATGTGCACGCCGTCGGCCACCTCGCCGGCCATGCGCAGCATCCACGGATTCACCGCCGCGATATCGACTTTGGGATCGGGGGCGTCGATGGGGCCGGGGCTCCATTGTGGGGTGATGAAGTCCAGGTCGTAGAAGTCGCCGTGATGGTCGAGCTTGCCGGTCCGGAACGCGGTGAAGCACGCTTTCACGGCGCGTACGTAGTCGCGCAGCCGTGGTCCAGGCTGTTCGAAGGGCATGCCGTAGCGACGCACCACGTGCGTGCGTACCTGGGTGCCGATCCCGAGGCGGAATTTGCCTCCTGTGGCTTCCTGCAGTTCCCACGCTGATGCCGCGGTGATGAAGGGACTTCGCGGGAAAGCTACTGCGACACCGGTGGACAGTTCGAGCCCGGGCGCAGCCTGGGATGCAACCGCTGCGCTCAGATAGGCGGTCCGGCCGGTCTCGGTCAGCAGGAGGCCGGAGAAACCGGCGGCCTGCGTGCGCTGGGCAAGTGCGCCCATCTGAGTCAAAGGCTGCGGAACGGTCATCACGTCGACGTGCACACTGGGAGCCTACGCGTTGGATGTTCGCGGCGGTGGGAAGTGCCGAGCGCCAATCTCCTTGTCGCGCAGTTCTGCCCGCACCCCCGGCATTTCGACCCGCAAGTGATGGCACCTCACCATAGGACCGATCACATCTCATTTATGACAGTTCCGGTGGTCTTGATGGTGACACTTCTGTCCCGAGGGTCGCCTCGAACGGGTCTCGTTCACGGCGTCGTTGGCGCGCATCGTCCACGAGTCGGGCGTGTGGCGCGTACTTGAGTCGAAGAAGTAGCCCGCTCGGCATGGCGGGCGGTCCGTGGGCGCATCAGATGGACTGTGTAAATCCTCTTAACGGAAGGATCGCAGGACGTGACGACATAAAAGGGCAATGGATGCGGCGCTGATTGCCGCCAGCCCTGCAGTCGAGATGGCCGACGCGCTTCGTGCTTCGGGGCAGTGCATGAACTGCCGGCGCTGATCGATGGCGGTGACCGGTGATGGCGGGCTGCTGCCGAGGTTGATCAAGCTCGTCCTTCAACGTGGGCTGGCGCCGAACTCCCTGCTCACCTTGGGGACGAGAACGGCGAGCTGATCAAGGGGCTGTAACGGCGGCCACTCAAGACGGTGCTCACCACGCCAGCCCGGTACTCTTGGACGTGCCGCGAGACCGCAGCGGTTCGTTGCCCCCGATGCTGGTACCCATCGGCCAGCGTGGTTAAGGCAGGCTCGATGGCATGGCCATCTCTCTATATGCGGTGCGGAATCAATTTGCGGGACATCCGATTTCGGATTTGGCTCGGCGATCGGGACGCAGGCATCGCGAGAGACGATCCCCAGTATCGTCGAAGAGGTCTCCGATGGGGTCCTGGCATGGCAGCGCCGACCGCCGGAATCGTCGTATCCGGTGATCTAGCTCGACGCGATGATCGTGAAGGTCAAAGACGGCGGCCGCACGCCACCAACGCCGCGCCACATCGCTGTGGCCGTCGATATGACCGGGATCAAGCGCGTTCGGGTGATCTGGGTTCAGCCGAACGAAGGCGCTTCGTTTTTCTAGGTGTCGGTATCCGCCGCTTTGGCCAACCGCAGGGTCAAGGATGTGTTGACCGTGCGCTGCGGCGGGCTCATTGGGTTCCCGGACGCGATCGCGACCATGCGGTCACACACCGCGGTGCAGACGTGCGCGGCGAATCTGAGCCGTAACTCGATGCGGTTTTGTGTCGGTGCCCCGGTTGAAAAGCGATTGCATTCCCTATGCTACTCAATGTAGCGTAGGGAAACTAACTGTACGGATTGTGCTGCTCGGACTATGAACATTGACTGTCAGGTAGCCAGCGTTCCGGCACTCTCGTGAGTACTGGTGGATGTCGCTGCTGGCTACGCTGAATACAGCATGTTGCTTCCGGCTTAGTGAGGATTCGCAGGTCTCGAGGCGGGCGTTCGCGTTCGCCAGACACGTCGATGAGTCTCTGCTGGAAGTAACGAGGAGTTTTCGTGCCCGGTTGCGCGACAAGGGAATCCGATTCGGCGCCATCGGTGTGGTGCCCTTACCCGTCTTCGGGATAGCGAGCAGGGCAGTCGGCCCGCGTTCGAGCGCCAGCGATCGTGGTACTTGCCACCAGTGACGAGAAGAGGTCTTTGTGAGCATTTCGAATCCACCGGACGTGCAGCGGTTACCGTCGCACACTCCGACGTGTATGGGCTGTGGACCAGACAATCCGCATGGACTGCACCTTTCGGTCTTCCGCCGAGGGGAGGAGGTGTACGCGGACGTCACATTCGATGAACGGCACGTGGGCGCGCCAGGTCTCGCCCACGGCGGGGCCATCGCCGCCGCGTGCGATGACTTGTTTGGCTTCACGTTGTGGATCGCCGGAACGCCGGCTGTCACACGCAGGCTGACCGTCGAGTACTTGCAGCCGGTTCCGCTGCATGATGCCCATAGGCTCGCCGCGCGTATTACTGAACGCAATGGCCGTGCCATCCACGTCACCGGCGCCGGAATTGGTGCTGACGGCGTCATGCGCTTCACTGCTGAAGCGATCTTCGTAGCAGTGGAAGTAGGGCACTTCGCTGCGCATGGGGACATCAAGGGATTCGGTGAACTATTCGCGGAACTCGTTCGCCGTGCAGACAACGGGGCTCATCAACAGGAAGTGCAGTGAACCTGTTTGCGGCAGGCCGCGTTCGTGCCTTCCGCACCCGATCGCAGACAGCCGTAATCGGTATGAGTTGAAACCATCGATGCGATCGCCTCGTCGTTCTTCTGGCAGCTGCGGCGCTCTAGAGTCCCGATTCGCCGACTATGGGTGGAGACCGAATAACCCGACGCTCATCAAGGCGAAGACAAGAGCTTTCGTCCCGGTTGACCAATTGGTGAGCGGGGTCGGTTCCCGGCTGCGGTGGCGCAGGGCATCGGCGCCAGCCGCAGTCGGATTCTCGTCCACCGGGCACCTTCGGTGCTTCGCCCATCGATTGGTGAGGTCCCAATTGTCAACCTTGGCGACCTGTAGGAATACGCATAGTGTTGTCGGTGGATTGCCGCTGGAGTTCGGTGGGGCACCTCGTGGTCGATCGTATTCGACATCATTCGTGTGATCGCAAAAGCGGACGGTTCCCCAGGCCATGTGTCTGGTGACCCCGTCGCGCACATCGCCTTCGTTGAATTACCTAGTTCGACGGAGCAGAACGAGTCGACCAGCTACATCACCGTGCATCAATCAGCCAGGTAACGCTGCGCGAGAATCTCGGCTAGTCGGCTCGTATGCACAATCACCTCGTCCTTCGACACATCGAGCAGCCCAGAATGCCACGCGGTGATGACTTCGACGAAACCTCCTACGGCAACCAAGGTATCCATGCGGAGCGCTGCCTCGTCTACGTCATTAAGCAAATGGGGTCGGCTTGCCTCCACGACGAGTTGCGTTGCGTCTTGCAGTGCGAGTGCGCGGCGATCCTGAAGTGGAGAACTGCCGACGTGGTGGGCGAGAAGGATGCTGGCTTGGCCTGGATCGGAAGCGATCCGGTCAACCACGATGGCGATCGCCGCGGTAATAGTCTCCATCGCCGGCCGATCGATTCGCTCGTTGAACAGCGTTGAGAGCTCGCCTAGCACCTCACTCCGGACACCGTCCCACGCTGCCACGAGCAAATCGTCGCGGGTCTTGAACTCTTCGTAGAAGTATCGGTCATTGAGCCCGGCGGTTGCGCACACGCCGCGCATGGTTACCGCAGCCCAGCCGTTCTCGGTCCATATTTCAGTCGCCGCCTCGATGAACCTCTGGCGCCGCTCTGCTCGCCGTTCCGCGCCTGTGCGCCCACCCCAGCGCTTGTTTTGAGACCGCACACCACCATCTTGACAAACGGGACAAGCGACCGACAAACTGGTGTCATCCGCCACCAATGGTGGCAGCCGCCACCAAAAGTGAGTTGCGTCGCAATCTCTCTGCGGCCGCTAAATCAAATAGGGAAAGGTCACATGAGATTGTCGTTTCTTGGCCGAACGCCAGGCCGGAGTTATGGAGCCGACGCTGTCGTGACGGGGGCGGGCAGTGGCATCGGGCGCGCCTTTGCTGTAGAGCTCGCGCGTCGCGGTGGCCGGGTGATATGTGCTGACAGAAATCTGAGCACAGCGCGCGCGTCGGCCGAACTGGTGCGCCAGGCAGGCGGCGAAGGCCTCGACATCGAATGCGATGTGACCGAACTTGACCAGGTACAGCAGCTGGCAAAGACAGGTGAGAGTTGGTTCGGAAAGCCCGCCAGCTTGGTGATCAATAACGCCGGAATCGGCGCGGGTGGCAACGTTATCGGTGCAACATCGATAAACGACTGGAATGCCGCGATCTCAGTGAACCTTTGGGGTGTGATCTACGGTTGCGAGACTTTTGTCCCTCGGATGCGCGAGCATCGCCGATGCGGTGTAATCAACGTTGCGTCCGCGGCAAGTTTTGGCGCCGCGCCGCGTATGGGCGCCTACAACGTGAGTAAAGCGGGCGTTTTGGCTCTATCAGAGACATTAGCAGCCGAACTTTCTGGTACCGATGTCAATGTCACCGTGCTTTGTCCGACATTTGTGAAAACCAACATCGTAGATAATCCTCAGATCCAAGAGTCTGCTGCCAGACTCGCGGGCACGCTGATGAAGTGGACCGGCGTATCGCCGGAGTCTGTCGCACGCAAAACACTCGACGCACATGACCGGGGGCAAATCTACGTCGTGCCTCAGATCGATGCAAAAGTGCTGTGGCAGATTAAAAGAACACTACCGAGCACTTTCACACGTGCATTGGGATTGATGGATCAAGTGGCTTCCTGGAAACAGATCGTCTAGAGAAAGCGGGTAAGGAAATGTCTTTCGCATATAGCGATATGCTCGAAACCATAAAAAGTAAGCAATGGGCGCTGGCGGATATCGATTGGGATGCTCCGGGTGCTGAGCTCATCACGGATGAGCAGCGCCCCAAGCTCAAGCAGTTCATGGCTGACGTAGTGTGGATTGAACATGTCGGAGCGCGGGCATTCGCGGCGATGGCACCAAAAGCTCCGTTCGAGGCTCTGGGTGACATTTACCGGTACTTTCACGCTGAAGAGCAGCGCCACGCCAACGTTGAGCTAGCACTCATGCGGCGGTGGGGGATGCTGGAAAAGGACGAAAAGCCCGTTCCGAACAAAAATATCCGGCTGGTGATTGAATGGCTAGATCGATATGCTGAAGCTCTACCATTAACGGTGATTGGTGCCGCGATTCCCGCTCTGGAAACCGCCCTCGACGGAGCTTTGCTCAAATTTCTATTGGACGAGGTCGCGGACCCGCTTTGTGCCGAGGTTTTCAATAAAGTGAACAGCGACGAGTCGAGGCATCTAGCCGTAGGTTTTCAGGTCCTCAATGATCTGGGTGCCAGCCCGATGCGAGTCCACGCAATCCAAACAGCTGGCGCGCTGATTGATCCAAGAATCCTGGCTGGCGGGTTACTCTATGTACCTCTCCTAACGCGAATGCTGATGAATCTCAATGCCATGGGCTTGTCGGAAGAAAAACTATACAACGCCGTAACACGTTACGCGAATGTCGGTGATCGCAGTGAACACACTCGGAGGGTTCCCGGATATCACATTCTGAAGGCTCACATGTCGTCTTCGATTAAACGCTCCCAACCCCTGCATTTCATATCACAGCGCCTGGGCGACGCAATCGATGTTTTCCCCGTTCGAGTTCTAGGTCGACCACCTTCATGGACTGACGAGCTGACTTATGAGCCGGTAGCGAAATGACAGAAGTAAAGACCACTCTAATAATTGGCGCCGGATTCGCTGGTATCGGCACGGCTGTTCGGCTGATTCAGGAGGGCATGGACGAATTCGTTATATTGGAGCGTTCCGATAGTATCGGAGGAACCTGGCGGGATAACAGCTACCCCGGAGCGGCTTGCGACATTCCTTCATTGCTCTATTCTTACTCCTTTGAACAGAACCCTTCCTGGTCGCAAGCGTACTCGGGTAGCGCCGAGATACTGCAATATATTGAACGAATCGTAGCAAAGTATGATCTTACTCGATTCATCAAATTTAGTTCTGAAGTGAGTTCGATTGAATTCGATGAAGAAAGCGCTACCTGGGTTGCTGACACACGGGATGGCCGGCGATACGTGGGTCGGTCGATCGTCATTGCGAGTGGGCCACTTGCGAATGTGAGTCTCCCGGACATCAGGGGTATTGATTCATACGAAGGCAAAAAGATGCACAGCGCTCGCTGGGATCACGCCTATGACTTTTCAGGCAAACGTGTTGCCGTGGTCGGAACAGGTGCGAGTGCAGTCCAGATTGTGCCAGAATTGGTAAAATGCGCTAAATCAGTCAAGGTCTTTCAGCGAACGCCCGGTTGGGTTCTACCAAGGCCGAATTTCACGCACCCGGGCTGGTTGCGATCCATGTTCCGTCGTTCGTCTTCACTCGAACAAGCTGGGCGACAGATATGGTTTTGGGCGCACGAGGTCATGGCTGTCGGCATGGTGTGGGATACGGCTGCAACGACAGTCATCGAAATAGCGGCGAAATCTAATCTGCGTCGGCAGGTGAAGGACAGCTGGCTTCGACGGCAGTTGACCCCTAACTTCAGGCCGGGGTGCAAACGGATGCTGATGACCAGCGAGTACTACCCAGCCCTGCAAGCTAGTAATTGCAAGCTCATTAGTTGGCCAATTGCTACTCTGGCTCCTAACGGTATTCGGACAGCCGATGGTGTCGAGCATGAGGTCGACTGTATAGTTTTTGCAACCGGATTTGATGTCTGTAAGCAAGGCACACCCTTCCCGGTGCGAGGTCTAAACGGGCGAAAGCTAGACGATGAATGGTCTCGGGGAACGTATGCCTATAAAAGTGTGAACGTCGCCGGCTATCCGAACCTATTCTTCACTTTTGGACCGAATTCCGGTCCTGGCCATAATTCAGCTCTTATCTATATGGAAGCGGCCATCGACTACATCGTCAAGGCGATCAAAGTGCTCCAAGCTCAAGGTGTGCGCACTCTAGATGTTCGAAATGACCGGCAAAGTGCCTACCACGCGGACATCCAACGTCGTCTTAAGCGGACGACTTGGAATTCAGGATGCACAAGTTGGTACCTAACCGAGGACGGCTACAACGGTACGATGTATCCGGGTTTTGCCACCCAATTCAGAAGAGAACTCTCTCAATTCGACATGCATGACTATATCGTCACTGGCAATGACGGATAGAAGCCGATCATTCGGCGCTTCTCAAAAAGCGTCGGATGACAATGCCCATAGATCAGTCTTAGGAAGCGATGAATTTATATGCAGGTCTTCGATAGTGAGATAATAATCGTGGGAGCGGGCTTCTCGGGTATCGGCACCGCGATCAGCCTGCAAAAGGCGGGATTTTCCGACTTCTTAATCGTAGATGAAGCCGGCGGTGTAGGTGGCACTTGGCATTGGAACACTTATCCCGGTATCGCGGTGGATATTCCGTCGTATAGCTATCAATTTTCCTACGAAAAACGGGCTGATTGGTCGCGAACATATGCACACGGAAATGAGCTCAAAGACTATGCGGTCGAGTGTGTAGAGAAGTATGGGCTTGCCGAAAAAATTCGCTTCAATACGACCATTATTGAAGCTTGTTATGATGAGTCTGTAAATCTATGGCAATTGCTGACTGCGGCTGGGGAGAAGCTAGCCGCACGTTTCGTCATCAACTGTTCAGGTGTTTTGAGTCGCCCGAAATGGCCGGAGATACCGGGCGTTGCAAGCTTTGCTGGTGTCACCCTGCACACCGCTCGATGGGATCATTCTAAGGACGTCGCGGGCAAGAGAGTGGCAGTCATCGGCACGGGAGCTTCAGCGGTACAGCTGATTCCTGAAGTCGCCAAAACTGCGGCAAGTTTGACGGTGTTTCAACGTACGCCCATCTATTGTTTGCCTAAGCCGGATTTTCGGGTACCTAGGTGGGCTCGCGCTGCATTACGCCATTTTCCGGGCGTGCAGTTTGCCACGCGCATAGGTAGTCAAGCATTTGTCGAGCTGACGTTTCCAATCGCGGCTCACTTTCACACTATTCTTCCCATGTCGACCGCGATGGAGGACCTCGCGAAGCGCTATATGCGCAATCAAGTAGATGACCCATGCACGAGGGAAAGTCTTATTCCAAAATATGCTCTCGGATGTAAGAGGCCTAGCTTCCACAATTCATATCTAACGACTTACAATAGACGCAATGTTTCGCTCGAAACGGATGGAATCTCATACATAGATGGCCAATCAATTCACACGATCAACGGTGAAACCTATCCGATTGATGTTCTAATACTCGCGACGGGTTTCAAGGTGATGGAGCCGGGCAACATGCCGACATATACGCTTAAAGGCCTCGGTGGACTCGAACAGGCGGCTTGGTGGGGCGAGCACCGCCTCCAGGCTTTTGAGGGCGTGAGCGTCCCGGGATTTCCGAATCATTTCAACATCTTTGGTCCATATGGTTACAACGGTTCTTCTTATTTCGCCTTAATCGAAGCGCAGAGTCGGCACATTGTCCGATGCCTTAGGCATGCCCGCGCGTCGGGATCGAATTATATAGAGGTCACTGATGAGGCCAATGATCGGTATTTTGCTGATGTGCTCCGGCGACGCCACCGACAAGTTTTCTGGCAACCCACCTGTTCGGCGGCAAATAGTTACTATTTCGACCAACATGGAGATGTGCCGCTCCGCCCGTCGACGACACTCGAGACATCTCTGCGTAGCCGAACCTTTCCATTGTCTAGTTACCGATTTGACAGGCGAGGGTCGGTGGCCTCGTCGTGACGGATATGAAGGCGCCGGACTGGCGGCCCAGCATCGCGAGCTACTTGCTCGCTCTCTCGTCTCAGATTACGGGCTCTTCACAGATGAGGGTGTAGAGGTGGTTGGCGCGTCGTTGCCGGGATAGAGGTCGAGGTCTCTCGAAAATGAG
>NZ_JBJIAI010000022.1:0-97597 GCF_045311035.1 Mycobacterium sp. SMC-13 | reverse complement strand
CCCCGGAACCATCGCCCGACACCCCAGTGTCCGAGGTCGCCTGACGACCCTCGATCCACAGGATTTGACTATTTCTCCGCGCGCCGCCGCGCTGCTACAAGCGGGACACCGGGTCTGCGTCCGCTGCGGTGACAGCGAAGACGGCGCCGTTGTGGCCACCGCTGTGGCCGCCGCCACCGGCCGGCACGTCGAGTTCGTCGACACCGCACCGGCAGCGGAGCGGCCGGTGGCCGAGACCGAACTCCTGGCGCGGCTCGGCCATGTGCTGGCGGTCGGCGCCGGCAGCCACCCCGCGACCGCGCTGCGGCTCGCGGACGCGGGCGCCGCCGTCTCCCCCGGCTGGCAGACCGTCGACGTAGCACCCATCGACAACGACGGTGTGCACCGCGCGTGGCGACGCGTACTCGGGCACTGCGGGCTGGACACGTCGGCGGCCGGCGAACTCGCGGCCCGTATGCGCCTGCCCGAAGCCACCATCGATTCCCTTCACCACAGCGCCCGCGCAGCGGCCGAGGTGGCCGGGCGACACGTCACCATCGCCGACCTGCACAACGCCGTACGGGCACACCCGCAACACCGCATCGAAGGGCTGGCACGCCTCCTGCCGCCGTCGGTACGGCTGCGCGATCTCGTGTTCACCGACGAGACCCGGACCGGCCTGCACGACATCCTGGCGCACGCCCGGCACAGCGCTGCCGTCACCAGCGCGTGGCCCGGCGGAGCCGTCCGCGGCCGCGCGGTCATCGGCCTGTTCCACGGGCCGTCCGGCACCGGGAAGACGGCCGCCGCCGAAGCCCTCGCCGCTGAACTCGATCGCGACCTGTGGATCGTCGACCTGGCTCGCGTGGTCAGCAAATGGCTCGGCGAGACCTCCCACAACATCGACCGGTTGCTCACCGAATCGGCGCGCGGTGGCGCCGTCCTGCTGTTCGACGAAGCCGAAGGGGTGTTCGGCCGCCGCGGTGAGATCACCGACGCCCGCGACCGCTACGCCAACCTCGAAATCGATCACCTCCTGCAGCGCGTCGAACTCCACGACGGCCTGGTGCTGCTCGCGACGAACCGACCCGCCGCGCTCGACGACGGATTTCAGCGCCGTATCCGCGTCTCCGTGCGCTTCGACCTACCCGACGTCCAGGCCCGCCTGGAGATCTGGAAGACGTTGTTGCCCGCGCCGACCTGTGCCGACGACGTCGACCTGAGCGCCGTCGCCGACGCCGAACTGTCCGGAGCCTGCATCCGCGCCGCCGCACTCGCAGCCCTGGTCTTCGCGGCCGACGACGCGACGCCCGTCACCAATGCGCATCTCCTGCACGCCATCCGACACGAGATGGCCAAGAACGGCCGCACCTGGAGGCAACGATGACCCATCTGGACCGCCTCGACGTCTCCGTGGACAGCACGCCCGATCCCGGGTTGCTCCGGCCCACGATGGAAGCCGCCCTGTCCGGCCGCGCGCTGCCGCACGGTCCTGAGGCGACCATCGCGTCCAGCGTCGCCGCCGCGGTGCGCGCCGCGACCAGAGCGGAGTCCCGCCCGTGATGCGGGGCATGCTCATCTCGTTCTCCGACCCTGACATCGGGCTGGTGCCCACCTTCGTGCCGTTCCAATACAACCCGGCAGAGGTGACGCGCGTGCTCACCGTAAGTGGCGGTGCTCAGGGCGGGCCGGCGCTGCGAGTCGCCCAGGCGCCGGTCGAGAAATACACCATGAAGATCGAACTCGACGGTATCGACGCGGTGGACAAGCCGATCACAGGGGCGATGGGACTACAGCCCCTGCTGGCGACGCTGGAAGCGATGATGGAGCCGGCCGGGGCCGCCGGCGTCCTCGGTGCGCTGGTCGGCGCGGTCAGCGGCGCGGTGAGCTCGCTGACCGGAGGAGGCGCGTCCGCGGCACCGATCCCGGCGCCGTCGCTACCGCTGGTGGTGCTCGCCTGGAGCCCGGCCCGCATCGTGCCGGTGCGCATCGACAGCTTCAGCGCACACGAAACGGGCTTCAACTCACTGCTGTTGCCGGTGCAGGCCAACGTGGACCTCAGTCTGACCGTGCTGCGCCCCGCCGATCTGCCGAGCGACGTCAAGATGGCCAACTTCCTGGCCAACGCCTATCAAGCCGCACGCAGCGCCCTGGCCATCGCCGGCGTTGCCCAAGGCGTGGAGCTGATGCTGTGACCACCTCGCGCTACGCCGGCCAGGCGACCATCTCCGCACCCCAGGACGACGGCAGCACCCGTGCGCTCGGAGTTCCGCGGATCGCGCCCGCCCTGCCCGAAGCCCTGCGCTACACCGCACGCGCCGGCGACCGGCTGGACCTGCTGGCCGCAACCGTCCTGGGCGACAGCACCGGCTGGTGGCGCATCGCCGACACCAACCCCTGGCAGGACGCGCTCACCGACACCGAACCCGGCACGTCGATCGGCATGCCCAATGGCTGACACCAGCGTGAGCGTCACCGTCAACGGAGCGCCCATTCCCGACGCCGACCTGGCCCGGGTGCTATCGGTCGACGTGTCCGAAGCCATCGGCAGCCAAACCCAAGTGACCATCGTGGTCAGTGCCCTGGCCGACAGCACCAGCCATTGGACCAGCCCCCTCGACTCCCTGGTGGCACCGTTCGCCCCGTTCCAGATTTCGCTGAGCCGTGGCCCTGACTCGCTGGTCGTGCCCGCCCGTGCCACCACCGCCTCGTGGAACCTCTCCGCGGGCGGCTCCTCCACCCTGACCATCGCCGGCCTGGATTCCAGTGCCGACCTGGACCGAGAAGACCACGACCACGACTGGGGCGGAGTCAGTGACGCCGACATCGCCCGCACCCTGCTCGGCCCCGTCGCGACCCCACAGGTCGGCACCACCCCCGCACCCGACGGCACCGACCGATTCACGCCACACCAGCGTGGGACCGATTGGTCCTACCTCAAGGCACTGGCCGCCCGGAACGACTTCGATGTCTACCTCGAACAGCGCGACGGTCAACTCGTCGGCGTCTTCGACCACATCGATCCGCTGGCGACGCCGGCCACCACTCTCAACCTCGGTTACGGCGAACACGGCGGCACCGCCAACGTGTCGGTACAACTCGTCGCCGGGCAGAAGGTCAAATTCACCCACGGCGTCGACGGCTCGGGCAGCCAGCAGATCGCCGACAACGACGGCACCGGCAACGCGATGGGCACCCAATCGCTGGGCGGGGCGGTGACGGTGCTGCGCGACCCGGCCGATCTGGCGGGCACCCAACCGCCCGACGTTGCCGCGCGCGTCCTGGCCGAGCACAGCGCGTTCGCCGCGTCCCTGTCGGTGTCCCTGTCGACGCCCAACATGCCGCTGGTGCGGGCTCGGCGCACCGTGCAGGTTCGGGGTCTCGGTGACCTCGTGTCGGGTCCGTGGCTGGTCAAGTCCGTGCGCCACACCGTCACACCCGGCGGGCACACCCAAAACGTGTCGCTGACGCGCAACGCGCTCGGCGACCCGACGGCGTCAACTGGCGGCGGCCTGGGTGCTGCCCTGTCCGCGGCGGTGTCATTGTGATCGCCTCGGCCGGGAAGACGGTTCGACATGAGTGACCGCTATCTCGGGAAGTTCGCCGGGGTCGTCCTGGACAACGACGACCCCGCGGGAATCGGCCGCCTCAATGTCCAGGTGCCCGATGTGCTTTCGGGCTCCACCGGCTGGTGCTTGCCCGCGCTGCCGTACGCCGGGGACGGTGTCGGCCTGGCGATGGTGCCGCCGGTCGGGGCCCCGGTATGGGTCGAATGGCCGGCCGGGGACCTGGGAAAGCCTCCCGTGTGGTCCGGTGCGTACTGGACCAACGGCAACGGCGTCGCGGGCGCGGGCCCGGGCACCATCGTGCTCGTCACGCCTGGTGGCCACCGGGTCGAAGTGTCCGACGACAGCACCTCGATCACCCTGTCCGCGTCCGGCGGAGCCAGTCTGACGCTCGACGACAACGGCATCACCCTCGACAACGGGCAGGGTGCCACCCTGACGCTGCAGGGCAGCATCATCAGCCTCAACGGCGAATCCTTCAAGGTGACACAGTGACGCGCCCGGGAGCCCGCCGATGAGCGCGCCGCTGCTGACCACCAACGCGACCATCACCTGCCCGCACGGCGGACAGGGCACCATCGTGCCCTCACAGATCGCCGTCACCGCCGGCGCCGAGGTGTGCACCGAAGCCGACACAGTGCTCATCACCGGCTGCCCCTTCACGGTCGGTTCCAACCCCAGTCCCTGTCTCTCGGTGAGCTGGAGCAGCACCTCGACCGCATGCACCGCCGGCGGCGCCGCCGTACTCACCACCGCCAGCGTCGGCATGTGCATGAACGGAGCCAATGCCCCGCAGGGGCCCGTCGTCCTCGCGCCCGCCCAGACCGCAGCGACAGGAACATGATGATCACGCGCGCGCCGTGGCGCATCGTCGGACGCCGGCTGGTCCCGGCCGACTATCTGCAGCACCTGGACGACCTCGTCCGCGCCGTCGTGCTGACCGGCCCGAACGAGCGTCTGCATCACCCCGGCTTCGGCGCGGGCCTGGGCGCCTCGGCCCTGTTCGAACCACTGTCGCTGAGCCTCGAACCCACCGTCATCGCCCGCGTTCGCGGCAGTCTGATGGACGCTCTCGGCGACCGCATCCAGGTCCAGGACGTACAGGTCGACATCAATGACAGCACCCTGGCCGCACACATCACCTACCGGCCGCTGCCCGCCGGTGAACCGCGGACGGTGACCGCCGAACTCCCCAAGGTCGGGCCATGACGACGCCCGCCCCCGACCAGTACACACTGCCCCAGCAGCCCACTGCCACGGCAGTGGAACGCCCCAAGGAACTGTTCGACAGCGTCGACAACGTCGTCGGGCTGCGCGCCGGTACCGCGCGGCTCACCGCCGCCGGCCGGGTGATCGACGTGTGGCTCTACGGTGACCCGCCGGCCGCGTTGATCGACCCGGCCCTGTGGTCGTTGCGCCCGGCGCCGGGAGCACCTCGACCCGGCATCACCGCGGTCGCGACGGTTCCCGCGACGACCGATGCCGACGGCACCCCGATCCCGGCGCACCTGACCCTGTCGCTCGACACCGTGCGGCCCGGGCGCGGGGTGTACCAGCTGCGATTGGACCCCGCGGCAACCACAGCGCTCGGCGTGCCGGTCGACCCGCTGCGCGTGTACCTGCCCCTGGGTCTGCGCCCCGAATGCGGTGACCGCGGTGACTGCACCGAGGTACCGCCGCCACCGGCCAGAAACATCGCTCCCGATTACGACACCCTGGCTCGCGACTACCCCGCGTTGCGCGCGATGCTGATGGAACGCCTGACATTCGAAGATCCCACGGCCGATACCTCGGTGGCCGACTTCACGGTGACCCTCGTCGAGCTGTTTGCGCACCTCGGGGACCTCTTGCACTACCGGCTGGACCGTGTCGCCACCGAGATGTGGCTGGCTACGGCGCGCCGGCGCGCCAACGTGACGCGCCTGGCCCGCACTGTCGATTACCCGGTGTACCCGGCGATCAGCGCTGCCACCACGGTCCAGGTGGTCGTTGCCGACTCGGCCGGCAGCGATCCGCACGTCGACGTGCTCGCCGGCGACGTGGCCACCGACGCCGCAGCCGACGAGCCGGTCACCGCGGCAGCGACGTGCTTCACGCTGGAAACCCCGGCCAGGGTCTACCACAGCCACGCCGAGGTCGCGCTGTACGACTGGGCCGAAGACGACGCCGTGCTCTCCGCAGGCGCGACCAGCGCGGTACTTGTCCGGCCGGCGCAGTCCGCCGGCATACCGCTCGCCGACTGGCTGCCGGCCGGCGCGCTGCTCGGCTTCGAGGTCGTCGCCATCGACAACCTCCAAGCGCAGCGCGACTGGGCCCGCGCTGCCACGCCGACAGCAGCGCCGCAGTGGCCACGCCCGCCGCTGGCCAGCCGGCCCGCACAGGTCGTGCGCGTCACGTCGGCCGTCGCGTTCACCGATCCCCTGCGGCCGGCACTGCCGCTGGTGCGCGTCTTCTGGGACGGCGCCGAGGCGCTGCGCACGGCGGTGCCGGCCAGCGTCGAGATGCGCGGCGGCATGCGGGTCGGAGTCGCGCGACTCGGCCTCTTCAGCGCTCACCACGGTCTGCCGGTCGACGGCCCGGCCACGCTGGTGCCGGTCGACCGCCTCACCGGCCGGATCGCCGACCCGGCGACCGAGCAGGTCAGCGACTACCTCATGGTCAGCGCCGGGCCCGAAGCCTCGCCCGGGCTGTCCCACAGACCGGGGGGCCGGCCGTGGCTGCTCGAGGTCAGCGTGACGCTGCCCAACAAGATGACGGTGCCGGCCACCCGGGTGACCAGCCTGCTGCGTGCCCCCGCGGGAGGATTCTCGGTCGTCGTCGACGCGGACGACGAGCTGCCCGCCCGGCTCCGCTTCCGCACCGGCGCACTCGGGCTGACCCCGCCTTCGGGCAGCGTGGTGACAGCCCGCTACCAGGTCGGCGCGGGTCCGGCCGGCAATGCCGCTGCCAACGCCACCCATCGGCTGATCCGCAGCACCACCCCGGTCGGCGCACCGTGCGTCTGGCTCGACGTCGAAGACTCCACCACTGCCGTCGTGACGGCCCGCAACATCACCCCCGGCCGCGGTGGAGTCGCGGCGACGTCGCTGGACGACGTCCGCCGCGATGCCCCGCAGGCGTACGCGGTGGTCCCCCGCCGCGCTGTGCTGGTCAGCGACCTGCCCACATTCGCCATCGAGATACCCGGCATCGAACGAGCCACCGCCACCCGGTCGTGGTCAGGCTCCTGGCCGGTCGGCTCCGTCGCGTACGAGTCCCACGAAACCGATCTCGGTGATACCGCCGACCCGGTGGCGGCCGCCGCACTGGCATCGACCGTGCAGTCGACTCTCGACGGTGTGCGGATGTGTGGAACGGAAGTCATCACCACACCCGCTACCCCGGTCGGCATCCTGATCGCGTTGACGGTCTGCCTCTATCCCGGCAGCGACCCCGACTCCGCGCGGGCCGCGATCCTCGCCAGCCTCCGCCCCGGAACTCCCTCGGCCCCAGGACTTTTCGCTCCCGGAGCGCACTTGATGGGCGCCAGCGTGTACCTGTCGACCGTCACTGCCACCGTCGCCGCCCTGCCCCAGGTCGACGCCGTATCGGTGAACGAGGCGCGGCGCCTGACCGACCCATCTGGGACGGTCAGCACCGTGCTGGTGATGAGCCGCACCGAGGTGGCCGTCTGCGACGACGACATGAATCGCCCCGACCGAGGCCGCATCGTGCTGAGCATCGAGGGAGGCCGCTGACATGACCATGCCCACCCCGGAGTCCGTGGTCACCCCCGAACTGCTGCCCACCCCGCCCGATCCGCTGCCCGGCTTGTCCCGGCTGCGCCGCCGCCTCGGCGACCGGCTGGCGTTGCGCGACGACCTGCTGGCCCGACTGGCCGATATGCCGGACCCGAGCCGCCCTGCGGGCACGTTCGGCGACATTCTCGACGTCGCCGGCGACCGTACCCTGCTGCAGGTCGCCGGCCTGTGGGCCCGGGTCGCGGACTCGGTGTGCGCGTACGCCGAAATGACCGCAGGCGAGGCGTATCTGGGGACCGCCCAGGACTGGACGGACCTTCGCCGCGTCGTCGAACTGGTCGGCTACCGACCAGGCCAGCGCACAGCCGCCCACGGCTGGATCCGCACCGAGACGGCGCCGGGCGCCGCCCCACTGATGCCGGCCGGTACCCCGGTGCAGGCGCCGGGCACGTCGACGCACGCCGCGCAGATGTACGAGGTCGCCGCCGATACGCAGCTGCGCGCCGAATGGGCGCAACTGACCATCACCGGCGTGCCGGTACCCAGCGCCCCAGCGGGAAAGCAACTGCGGTTCCTCGCCGATCCCGGCTTCATCGCGTCCGACCGGGTGGTGTTCGTCAGCGAAGGCGGCGCGCCGGTGTTCCCCACTATTTGGGATCTGTGGCTGGCGTGGTGGCTGATGCTGAACGGCAGCAGCTATGTCGGGCTCACCGGCCAGGCCGTCCGCGGTCTGGCGCGGGTGACCAAACGTGCCGACGACCTCGGCGCGGTGCTGCTCACCTTCGACCGGCGCCTGGACAAGCTGCTGCCCCTGACCAGCGGGATCAGCTACGCCGCCTACCGCGTGCGCACTGAGCTGCGGCTGCCCACCCGGCTCGACAAGATCAGCTACGTCGACAGCTCCGGCGCCCCCAAGACCGCCGACGCGCCCTATCCCAGCGGCGAACCCACCGCGCCCTACAACCAGAACTGGATATTCGTCGACGACGCCCGCGAGGCCAGCGTCGGGCAGTACATCCTGCTGTACGCCGGCTCGTCGGGCCAGTGCCACGTCACGACCATCAAATCCATCACCGCCACCGACTGGCATGTCGCGCCCGGCACCATCCGGAGGGTCGCCAAGATCGAACTCGCCGATCCGCTGCCGAATGCCCTCGTCAAGTCCGGGCTTTCGGTGCTACTGACCGATTCCCGCCAGGTCGCCCAACACTACGAGCTGCCGCCGCTCGCAGGTACGACGTCCACCGCACGAATTCACCCGCGCCTGGATCAGTTGCCGGCACGGCTGGCGATCCAAACCACCGCCGCCGACGGAAGTACCGGCTGGGAACTGTCGGGATGCACGGCCAGCGCGTCCGACACTCCGTCAGACCCCGGTGGCCAGCTGATCAGCCTCGCCAACGCCCGCCACGGCAAAGCTGACCGCGGTAAGGGCAGTGGTCGGGCCACCGGCAACCTCGCTCCCATCCAGCACGGTGCCACCCACACGAGCCAGCTGACGCCGGTGGGCGCCACCGCGGTGATCAGCGGTCCGGTCACCGGCGACGTGAGCATCGACGGCACGGTGACCGACAGCCTGGTCGTCAGCGTCTCCGGTGAGCGCTTCGACGAGGTGCCGAGTTTGTATCGTCGCGGCCCGGGCGAGCCCGTCTACACCACCCGCCTGGCGGCCGACGGTCGGCTCGCGGTCACATTCGGCGACGGCGTCAACGGCGCTCTGCCCCGCGGGACCATCACCGCCCGCTGGCGAGTCGGCGGCGGGTTGTCGGGTGAACTCGACGGCACCGACATCACGACGCTGTCCACCAGCATCAATGGCGTGCGCAAGATCGCCGGCGTCGGGCCGACCAGCGGCGCCGCCGACCAGGAGGATCCGTTGCGGATGCGCCGGGCCGCCGCCGCGCGTATCCGTGCTCTGGACCGAGTTGTCGCGCTGCAGGATCTGGCCGATCTGTCGCTCACTGTCCCCGGCACCAGCCACAGCACCGCCTGGCGTGGCGCAGGCCCACCCGGCTGCCCATGCGGGCGTTCCGGCCTCCACGTCGCCGTGCTCCGCAGCGCCGCCACCGGCGTCCGGGCCCCGGTTCCCGCTGAGCTGCACTCGCTGAGCAGCTACCTCGACGCACGCCGCGACACGCGAGTTCCGCTGTGCGTCTGCGCGGCCCGTCCCAGTCCGATCACCGTGACCGCCAGCGTCGCCGTCGACCCCCGAAGGGACCCGGCCGCGGTCTGCGCCGCGGTCGGCGCGGCACTGCTCGACCCGGTCGGGCCACTGGCCCCGATGCCGCGCGACCTTGCCGTCCCGCTTGACGGCAGCGACGTCATCGAGGTGGCACAGCCCGTCACCGGCGTCATCGGCATCGCCGCACTGGAAATGACCGGCAGCGCCACCGCGGCAAGCTCGGGCGACCTGTCGCTGGGACGCCTGCCGGCCTTGCCCTACGAATTGCTGTACGTGGCCACCGCGCAACTCTCGGGGAGCTCGGCGTGACCGCCGGCGGCGGTGTGCCGTCCCGCCGCTTCCTGGCCATGCTGCCGCCGGCGCTGCTGGAATCACCGGACGGCGATCAACCTCCTGTGTCGCTGGCCTTGCTGGCAGCTCTCGAAGAGCAGTGGCTCGAGCTGGCCGCGGACGTCGATCGCGTCCTCGATGACACGTTCCCCGACAGCGCCGCCGACTGGGCACTGCCGTACCTCGGCCAGTTGCTCGGTCTGCCGCCCGACGCGGGGCGCACCGAGATCGGCTCGGCAACGGCGCTGCGGCGCCGCCGCGGGACGCCCGGCGCGCTGGAGGACTTCGCCGAGGTGGTGACCGGCTGGCCGACCCGGGTGACCGAAGGCTGGCAAACCACGTTGTGGTGCCAGCAGCTCAGCCACCCGGTGCGGCACACCGCGTCGATTTCGCTGCGCGCCGGCGAACACCTCCTGGTCGGCAGCGAGCTCGATCAGGCACGGCGCAGCGTCACCCCGGGCGGCTCCTTCCATCCGGCCGCCGCGACGGCAACGGTGTTCCCGTGGCAGGTCAGGCGATACGACGGTGTTCAGGTGTGTCCGTTGTCGGCACCGCGACGGTTCGCCCTGCACCCCCTCGGCATCCCCGCGCCGCTCTACTTGCGGCCCCAGCCACTGCTGATCGCCAGTGACGCCGAGGACGAGAACCCACCCGGTATGCCTCCCACGGCACGGCCTCCGCGCGCACCCGGCGAGCTGCCGCTGCGCGCGACGTGGCGCCTGATCGCAGCGTTGGGCCCCGACGCCATCACCTACGGCGCGGTATGGCGCCTAGCCGCGAACCACCCGTTGGCCGCGAACACGCCGGACGATCCACCGCTGCTGACCCTTACCGTCGACGGAACCCCACTGCCCTGGTCTTCGATCGGGCTGACCGGCCTACCCGACGCGGGAGCACCCACACCCGACCCGATGCAGGTGCTGGTCGACCCGGCGCGCGGCACCCTGTCGGTGGGATCCGGGTTGACCGGCACCATCCGAGCGACGTTCTACCGACCGCTCCCCGGCTCGATCGGCGCACTGGCGAGCACTGCCGAACCCGACGAGGGCGCCGGTACCGTCATCGTCGTCGACCCGAGCGGGACGCCGGCTGCGGGCGGTGAGGTCGTCGTGCCCGATCTGACCGCGGCCATGACCGCCGCGCTGGCGCTGCCCCAGCCCGTCGCGCGCCCGCCCGACGCGGCTGAGGCGCCGGATGTGGAAATCCGATTGGCGACCAACGACCGCATTGTCTCGCCCGGGATGGTCACCGGAAGCCCAGCAGCCACCCGCTGGCGCATCGTGGCTCCGGCCGGCCTCACGCCGGTGATCGTCGGCGACCTCGGATTCGGCCTTGACGGCGCGCAGATCGAGCTCGCCGGGTGCTACCTCGAGGGCAATCTGAACGTCGACGCCAACCTCGCCGGGCTCACGCTGACGTCGGTGACCATGAATGTCGCGGCGCGGCGCGTGCTGTCCGTCAGCCCCGACGCGTGGACCGTGCGGCTGCACGCCGGCCGGTCCCACCTCGGCGCCATCCGCGCGGACCTGTCCGCCTTCCCCATCAACCTCACCGACTGCACCATCGACGGGGCGGGTGTTCCGCTCTCGCCCTGCGGCACACCGGGCGCAGGTCCGGCCCCCACGCCGGCACTGGCCGCCGCGAACCGGTTCCCACCGCAGCTGCGGACCCGTGGCTGTACTTTCGCCGGTGTCGTCGCCGTCGACGTGATCGATGCCACCGACTGTCTGTTCATCGACGGCCTGCGGGCCGTCGTGACGGCAGCAGGTTGCCTGCGCTACTGCCACCTCGGCCCTCACGACCAGCCTCAGGCTCACCCCACCGCCCATCAATGCCTGGCGGGACCGCTGCCTCCGCTGGGGTCGTTCGGTGCCGAAGCGGCCGGATATCTCGCGCCGCTGGTGACCTCGCCGTCTCGACACCGGGCCGATCCGGTGTTCCTCGGCGCCAGCGACGGCGGAGAGATCGGCGCGTATCACCATGCCCGGCGTGGGCCGCTGGCCCTGCGGCTGGCACAGCGCCTGCCCGAGATGACTGTTCTGACGGTGCATCCACACCTGACCATCGCGTCCCCGGAGGAATAACGTGAGCGGCGACTACACCTCGGTGCCCCTGCGTCCCAACGGACCACAGTGGCTTGCGACGAAAATGCAGCAGGGCCGGGTACTCCTGGACGGCGACTGGAATCTCAACATCGACGCCGCCGAACGGGAACGCGCCGACCTGGCCGCCGCCGTCATCGGTGAAGCCGGTGTCGCCGAGGGCAGCACCGCCTTCGAGATCACATTCGACGCGGGCGGCGGCCTGCAGATCGGCACCGGGTCGATGTGGATCGGCGGGCTGCGCGCCGTGAACCCGGCACCCATCGCCTACACCGCGCAGGAAGCGATCCCCGCCCTGCCTCAAGCCGGCGTCGCGGCGGTGTATCTGGATGCCGTCGTGCAGGAACTGCAGCCTGCCGAGGATCCGGGCGAACTCGTCGACCCGGCGATGGACGGGGTCGACACGACGACGCGCACCAGGGTCGCGTGGCGGGTGCGCGTCACACCCTCACCCGCGTCCACGTGTGCCGGCGCAACAGCGGTGCTCCCGGCGGCGCTCAGCACCGGCCGCCTCGATGTCGTGCGCACCGCGCCCGCAGTGCCGGCCGATCCGTGTGCACCGCCCGACGATCCGCGCGGCAAATTGCCCGACGGTCTGTTGCGCGTCGAAGTGCTCGACTCGGGCTCAGAGTCCACGGCGCGCTTCGCATGGTCCTACGAGAACGGTTCGGCCGCCGTCTCTGCCGTTGTCGCGGGCACAACGGCGACGCTGATGCCGTCGCCGTCGATCACCTTTGTGCCCAATGATCTGGTCGAGGTCAGCACGCTGGTCAGGCGTCTGGACCGCAAAGACAACGGGCCGCTGTTCACCGCCGTCGCGGTCAACCCGGGCACCGCAGGGGACGTGGTGACGCTGTCGGCCCCCACCACTGTCGTCGGCGCCCCCTCGGGGTTGTGCCTGCGCAGGTGGGACGGCCAGGTTGTCGGCGCAGCCGGCCAGGTATCGGCCACATGGCACGGTGGCGACGTGGGCGTCGCGTTCACCGCCCGGCGGGGCCAGTATCTGGCCGGCGACTGGTGGGCGGCGCGGATCCGGGGCAGCGCTGCTGACGCAGTGGAAACGCTGACTGACGCGGCGCCCGATGGCACCGTGCACCACATCACGCCACTGGCGGTCGTCGATCTGTCGACCAAAACGGTGATCTCCGACTGCCGGCCGACCTTCAACCCGCTCACCGTCACCCAGGCGTGCACCTGCACGGTGACCGCCTTTCCTGGCGACGACCTGCAAGCCGCTGCCGACACGCTGCCCGATGACGGCGGTGAATTGTGCCTGGCCGCCGGCCGCTACGTGCTGGACGAGCCGGTGACCATCAGCGACAAACATCGCATCGTGGTGACGGGCGTCGGCCCTGCCACCGTTATCTCCATCCGCGGACACGAATCGGTGCTCCAGTTCATGGACTGCACGGACGTCACCGTCGAGCGCATCCGCGCCGAGGCCGGCACCGGCGCCAATACCGCCGGGCGGATCGGCGGGCCGCGATTATTCGGCACGTTGGCCTTCCTCGGGTGCACCGATGTCACCGTGCGCGACTGCGAACTGGTCTGTCCGGACAACGTGCGTCGGACCCAGTCCGCGATCTATACCGCCCCTTCGGACAAGCGGGACAATCGCCGGAACCATTTCACCGACAACCGACTGCATGTGGGCGACCAGCAGATCGGCATTCTCGTCGTCTCCAGCGACGAGACCACCGTCGACGGCAATGAGCTTCGGATCGCGCCCGCCCCCGACCGCCGCACCGACGTACTGCTCCCGCTGTTGGCCCGCGAACTCGGCCGGTACATCAGCGCGAAGGTCCAAATGCCGGCCGCGGAAGCCGAGCGGCCGCCCGCGGCCGCGGGTCCCGCGGGTGCCGACGTCCGAGCCGCTCGGATCGTTCGGCTGCCCAACGGAGCGAGCTTCTCGATGTCCGGCCCGCCGCAGCTCCATCACATCGCCGAGCAGTTCAGTACCCTGATCGGCGCGAAAGCCCTGAACAGGCTCACCCCGAGTCAGGGCCTGAACAAATTCGTCCGCCGGGCGATCCAGGCTCCCGACTCGTTGGCACTGTCGGTGGCCAACAGCCGGTTCTTCGCCGGCATCTCCCGACAGTCTCGGGCCATGGCCCAGGGCATCGTCGTGGCGGGTGCCACCGCTGACCTGGTGCGCGTCCATGACAATCTGGTCGCAGGCGCGATCGAGGGCATCCACATCGGACTCGGCTCCGCCGACGGCGGCACCATCAACGCCGGTGAGGTGACCATCAGCCGCAATGTCGTCCGATGCGTCATTCCGTTCTACTGGAACCGGTCCCGGCACGCGATCTACGTCGGCAGCGTCAACCGGCTCACCCTCCACGACAACAGCGCGTCACTGGTGCGGATCGGTGGCAGCACCGACGTCGCGCAGTTCGCCGCCACCCCGGTCGACGCGGTACGCATCTTCGGCCAGGTCGGTCCGTGGCTCAGTGTGCGGGGGCTCAGTCTCACCGGTGGCTTTCGCTGCGGTGTCCGGGTCACCGAGACGGGAGCCTCGACCGGCGGGACGCGGCTGCGCTACGTCAGTGACGTCCTCAATTCCGGTGGGATCGGACCGGCACTGCAGCCGTACCCTTTCCCGTACCAGCATGAGCGGTGCGTGCCCTAGTCACCGTCGACGTTGTAGTCCTCCTGGTAGTTCTCGACCACGAGGCGCAGCTCTTCGCCGGTGCGCCGTTGCAGGCACGCCAACACCATGAGCAACGGGCATTCCTGTTCGCCGCCGCGGAAGACGATGATGGGCAGCCGGTAATAGACGTTGTCGGGATGGTCGAGATCGATGTCCCAGACCGCGTCGTCGACGTTAAGCAACAGCACCAGGCCGACGTGACGGGCCGCCGCGTCGGCGACAGGGCGCTGATCGAGCGTCATGATCGCGTCGGCTGACGGATAGCGCTGCAGCAGGAAGGCTTCCAGCCGGTCCAGCGACGGGACGTCCACGTCGAGTTCTTCGCCCACCATCGCGTAGAGCTCGTCGCGCACCTCCAGATCCATGGCCAGCCAGGTCTGGAATTCATCACGCGAATGCATGCGGAACGGCGCCAGGTTCACACCAACGATTGTCGCACCGCCCTGTCGGTCAGCGGGTGACCGGCGGCGGGATGCGATTCAGCAGTTTCGCCCCCGAAGAGTGCGGGCCGCGCAGTTCGATCGTGATCCCGGCGTCGCCGAGCATCTTCTTCAGCGGACCGCTCGGCTCGCAATCGATGAAAATCCACGTCATCGACCACCGCCGGCGTTTGACCAGGTGCCGGTCCGCGGCGACTTCGGCGATGATGTCCTCACTCGCGTAGACGGTTCCGCCTTCGTAGGCCTTGACCTCGGCGCCCTCCTTTGGCGGGTTGAACAGATCAACCCGCCGGGTACCCAGGTCATCCGGTAGGTCGTTGATCGTTTTCTCGCTTTCGGCCCACTTCCCCCGAACCCGCTCGGCTTCCACGATCTTGTTGGCTTTATTGGCCTTGTCGACGTTGCTGTAGTAGATGGCCTCCCACACTGCAAGTGGCTTGGTTCCGCCGGTGAGCTCGTACATCTCCCGACGGATTCGCTTGTGTTCGTCGCTGCCCGCCTCGTGTTTGCGCAGTTCCGTCAGCAGCTCGTTGTACTTCTTGCGGTTGCGCGGGGCCACATCGCGCTGCGCCACGCCGCTGCTTGGCGTCAGGTCGCCGATGTCCAGCGCGCCCTGGTGCTCGGCCAGCTGTTGCTCCAGGCTGTCGAGTTTGGCCTCCGCGTCGGTGCGCGCGTGGGGCTCCATCGCCTTCATCGCGTTCATGTGGTCGGCGATCAGCTTGTTCAGCTTCTGCACTTCCAGCTGGGCGTCGAACAGCGGCTTGTTGGTCGGGTCCAACGTCTTCTTACCGATCAGATCGGCAATCCACTTGAGCGCCAACCGAACCCGTCCGGAGAACCCCTGGTACTTCTGCATCGTGCGCAGGGTGTCGGCGTGCATCCGCACCGTCGACGGCAACGCATCCGGGCTCACCCGCAGCCGGATGTTGGTGACCAGCCCCGTGTCCGGATCGGGATCCCAGTCGGCCTGCACGAAATCGCCCTCGAGGGTCGGGTCGATGACCATCAGGTCGCGTAGGTCGTGCGGCAGCGCCTCCCGCAGCTCCTGGGTGGTAGCTCGCCGCTCGCCGATCGGCTTGGTGGTGGCGGCCGGGTCGGTGGGTTTGGTGTCGGATTTGTCCTTCTCGTCGGGACCGGCCCGCTTCTCGGGCTCCGACGGTTTGGGCGCTTCGTGGCCGGCGTTCGGGTCGGATTCCGGCACCGGCGGTTTGATGTCGAGGACGCCCGCGCCGCGGTCGGGGGTGCCGGTGGACCGGCTCTCGCCCGGCTTCGGGGCGCCACCCGATTCGGTTTCGGAGTGTGCGGGTGCGGGCGTGCCGCTTTTGGCCGCCGCCGCGTCGTTGGCCTTGGCTTTGGCCCGGGCCCCGATCGCCTCGCCGGCAATGAACATGCCGTTGTTCTGTACCGCCGACGAGATCGCGGACGCGCGCTGCCGCCGCGCTTCGGCGTGCGTCATCGCGCCGGATTCCTCCTGCGCGCTGATGGTCATCATCTGGTCGATGAAGGTCACGTCGCCCCAGATGACGCCCGCGCCGCCGATGACCTTGTTGGCCAACTCGGCGCCCTTGACCAGCGACTCGGCGCCCTCGACCGCCTTGGCAGCTTCTGCCAGCTTTGACTCGGTCGCGCCGGCTTCCTCCAAGATGGTGAAGGCACGACCGAACTTGGCCACCCGGAATCCAGCCACCAGCTGCCCCGCAGCACCCATACCGCCCAGCAGCCCGAGGACGTCGCTGACGGTCGAGGCGTCCAAATACAGCTTGCCGGCTTCCCATTTCTGAATGAGCCGTGCTGCCGCGGCGGCCGCGCCGATCAACGCTGCCGCGGTGCCGGCCGAAGCCACGACGAGCCCGATCGCGGCCAGCACTGTCACCAGGTCGTCGATGCGCTTCTCTGCCACCGCCCAGTCCACCGGTGCGCTCTCGGCGTTCATCGTGGGCGGCGCGTCAGCTTCCAAGCCGAGGCCGGCAGTGCGAACCGCGATGCTGCCGCGTCCGTAGGACGCCTTCCCCCCGAATTTGTCCAGCGCGGCCTGGAAGGCCTTGCTGGGGGTGGCGCCGCGACCTTCGTACGCGCCCGCGCCGTCGATGTTGGTCACGTCGTTGATCAGCCAGCGGTAGTCGTCGCCGTCCTTGGGCATCGGTCCGGCGGCCAGCAGGAGTGGGTACTGCTGGCCGCTGACCTCGGAGATCAGTGCGGCGTTGACCCGGACCGACGGCGGCAGGGCGGTGCTGGCCCCGGCGGTGCGCTTGTCCTCGTAGCGGTTGTACAAGCTGATCAGCCGGTCGAGCGTCTCGACGTCGTGGCTCAACGTGTAATCCGACAGCGAGGGGTAGTCGTGACGGAACTTCTCCAGTTCGTCGTTCTTGGCCTTGCGCCGAGCGGTCAGCACGTCCAGCGGCGAACCGGTCAGGTTCATCTTCGCCTTCTGCATGAGGCTTTCGAGGTATTCGAGCTTCGACTGGTTGCCCTCTTTCCGGGCGATGTCGATCTGGGCCTGCAGTTCGGCAAGTTGCGCCGCGGGTTCGTCCAGCGCCTCGTTGAGCGCGGTGGTCATGTCGGTGACCTCGACGACGTGCCCGGCGACGGCCGGCGGCCTGATGACTTCCTTGCCCTCGCTGTCCTCGCGGATCGCCGGCGTCGCGATGGTTCTGATGAGGAAGATGCCTTTTTCCTTCAGCGGCACCTCTTGTTGTTCGGTGGGTTGACCGAACAATTCGGCCAGCCATTTCAGCGATGCGCCCAGCGCCGTGACCAGCAGGGACACCGGAGCCAATGAGATGGTGGTCAGGTTGGCGACGTCGCTGTTGAGCCGCTCAGCGACCGTCGAGCCGCCGGAAGCGCCCAGTCGCTTGTTGGCCCGCTTGGTGTCCTTCCACCAGTCCTCGAACTCGCGGCTGAATTCCCGGTTGGCACCGCCCATCCCGGTGACGTCGGTGCCGGCGCCGGCCTTGGCATGGGTGAATTCATCGATGCGCTCGTTGAGGGTCTTCTCCGGCGCGGCATTGGCGTCGGCGGCGGCGTGCGACGGATCTTTCTTGATTTGCGCCTTGGCGTACTCGGTGATGTCGAACTTCTCCCACCGGTACCGAATATCGTTGCCGACCTGTGTGATGACCTGGGAGGCGAAGCTGTAATTGCCGTTGGCGGACCACTGCACCTTGGCAGTGAAGGTCGGGTCCGAGTCGACGGTCACCAACTTCGGTCCTTCGACGGTGACCGGCCACGGCGGCGCGTTCGGCGCCTTGCCGTCGCCGCGACCTTCGATCGGGCTGCGGTACACCGACGGCACCGTACCGGTGCCCTTGCCGCTACCACCCGTGACCAGATACTTCGGCACGAAATAGATCACGCGCGCCCCGGGCACCTTCGCGATCATGTCGCGCACCTGGTCCGGCGCAGACAGCATCCCCAACAGGTCGACGTTCTCCACTTTGGCGGGGGGTGCGGGCGCGGCGGGGGCGCTCTTCGGATCGGTCTGGTCGGCGGCCTTCTGCCGTTCCTCGAGCGCCTTCTTCTGTTCCTCCGCAGTCAGCTGCCGCTGCCCGATGACGCTTCGGACCTCATGGCCCTCTGCATCCATCTCATGCCGAATATGGTCGTAGTCGTCGCCGCGAACCTGCAGCGCCGTCAGCGAACCGTCAGCCGCGAGCTCGTACACGCCCGGGTAGAAGGTGACCTTGACGTCAGGCTTCACCGGCACCTTCGGCCCCAAAGACGAGCCGTTGGTCCCGTAGACCTTCACGAACTTCGGATGCAGACCGACGTAGACCCACGGAGTCTTGGTCCCGGCAAACGCCGCCAACGCCTTCGCGGCGTCGTCCATCCCGGTCGCGATCACCTGGAGCCGCTCCCACGGCAGGTCCTCCGGTTTCGTGGCGGCATTGGGGTCGGGTTGACCGACGATCGTCGGCTCGCCGATATCGACGATGACGTCACGGAACACCCGGGCCGGTCCTGGCATGGCGTCCGCGACGTGTGCCAGCTCGTGATTGAGCAACCGCGCGCCGGACACGGTGTCGGGCCGGTACTCGCCGCTGCCGAAAAAGATGTGACTGCCGATGGTGAACGCGTGTGCCCGCACCGACGATGCCAACTCCGCGGCGTGGTCGTCGGTGTGGATACGGACATGGCGAAAGTCGGCATCGAGGACCTGACCAAGGTGGGTCGCCTGTTCCGCCGCCAGCGGCCGGCCGTAACCCGCGCGAGCAGCGATCGCGGTCGGGGTGCCCGCCGGTAGGTACGGATGCAACCGGGGCCGCGGAACGCCCGAACCAGGCGCGCCGGCACGATCAGACGCACATCCCTGTGCATCGGCTGCCCGCGCTGTGGCGCGGCGTTCGGCGGGGTCACCTGGTTCGGACAGCAGCCGCCGCGGGATCGCTGGCGCCTTTGATTGATGCTGGTGCGCCGGCGCCGGCGCGGCCATCGTCAGCTCACCCATACGGGCCCCCAGCTCTGGTCCGTCCCAGACGGTACCTCGGGAAAATTATCCCCGAATTCGCTGCTCTACGAGCCGATATCGGGCCAATTGTTCGCCGCGGACGCACATCGTCGGCACCCAGACGCCGAAACGGCATTCCTGCAGGGCAATTTCGAGAACCCCATTGCTCGAATGCCGTTTAGGCGGTGGCTCAGACGGACTTCGTGACGCCGTAGTAGGCGACGATGTCGTCGGTGTCCGAGGTGGAGCTGGTCAGCACCGCGTACGACCGCAGGAACGACTGACCGACGCAACCGTCGACCTTGACGTGGGTGTCCTTGAGCGTGATGCGCACCGGCGCCGACTTGAAGGACTTCTTGTCGACCGGCACCTGGGTCACGGTGCCCGGCTTCGGGTGGATCTCCACGGTGCCCGACATCGGGACGCTCACGCCGGTGGGCAGCAGGCCGGCCAGCGTCGACCCGGAGGTGGCGATACCGATCGACCCGACCAGACGCACCTGGCCCAGCTCGATACCGCAACCGATCTGGTAGCCGGCCTCCAGCGTGCCACCGTTGAGGGTGGTCTTGCCCTTGCCGGTCACGGTCCCGGTGAATGTGCCGCCCACCAGGTATTCACGCGAGCTGACCGCGGTGGTGAGCGGTGCGACGGGCAGTTCGGTCTCGTTCTTGGCAACGACGGTGAGCACCCAGCCGTCGGGCGTCGTGACCGTCGCCGGTTCTTCCGACGCCACCACACCGGTGTCCGGCGGCGGGCCCTCGTCACCGACAGGCGCAGGGTCGGCGTACGCAGCGGTCGCTGCCCCGAACGGGAGCACCATGCCCACAGCAGCAACCACAGCAAAACGCTTCAACATGAACTCCGTACGCCTCTCAACCTGCATAGCCAAAGGAATCACACAGTTGTTTCGCAGATACAGCCGTGGGTAAAGGTTTTGACTCACGTGAGTCGAAACACAAGCCATAGGCTGAGGCGGTGTCCGATCTCGTACTGACGCAGGTCATCGACCGCGTCGCGCTCATCACGGTCAACGATCCCGACCGCCGCAATGCGGTGACCGCGGAGATGTCCGCCGGCCTGCGGGCCGCGATCAACGCCGCTGAGGCCGACCATGGCGTGCACGCCGTGGTCGTGACCGGCGCCGGGAAGGCGTTCTGCGCCGGCGCCGACCTGACCGCGCTCGGCGCCGCGACGGTCAACGGCCTGCGGGTCATCTACGACGGCTTCCTCGCGGTGGCCGACTGCACGCTGCCGACCATCGCCGCGGTGAACGGCCCGGCCGTCGGTGCCGGGCTCAACCTCGCGCTCGCCGCCGATGTCCGGATCGCCGGGCCCGGGGCGGTCTTCGACCCACGGTTCCAGAAGCTCGGGATTCACCCGGGCGGCGGCGCGACCTGGATGCTGCAGCGGGCCATCGGTCCGCAGGCGGCGCGGGCGGCGCTGTTGTTCGGCATGAAGTTCGACGCCGACGCCGCATTGCGGCACGGCCTGGCGCTCGAGGTCGCCGACGATCCCGTCGCCGCGGCGTTGGCGTTGGCCGCCGGTCCGGCGGCGGCGCCGCGTGAGGTGGTGCTGGCGACCAAGGCCTCGATGCGCGCGACGGACCATCCCGGCGTCCTGGACCACGAGCAGCACGCGAAGGCGGTCGACATCGAGATCGTCCCGCAGGCGGCGTCGATCGAGTCACCGGAATTCGCCGCCCGCCTGGCTGCCGCCAAGCAGCGCTGATCAGCTCTAGGCGTCGAGGAGCGCGAGTTCGGGCGCCTCGATGAGCGCCCGCAATTCGCCGAGCAAGGCGGCCGCCCCGGCGCCGTCGGCGATCCGATGGTCGAAGGCGCACGTGAGCGTCATGGTCGGTCGCGCCACCACCTCGCCGTCGCGCACGACGGCCCGCGGTTTGAGTGTCCCCATGCCGAGGATCGCCGCCTCCGGATAGTTGATGACGGGGACGCCTTCGTCCAGACCCAGCGCGCCGAAGTTCGACACGGTGAACGTCGAGCCATGCAGTTCAACGGGTTTCAGCGTGCCGTCGCGAGCGGAACGGATCAGTCCGTCCACCGCCCAGGCCAGGTCGCGGGTGGAGAGTCGCTCGGCGTCCCGGACCACCGGCACCAGCAGCCCACGCGATGTCGCAACACCGATGCCGAGGTGCACCGACTCGTGAAGGTGCACGCTCGCGCCGTGTTCGGCCGGCACCCAGGTGGCGTTGAACTCGCGGTGGTGCCGCAGCGCGATGGTCAGCAGCCGCAGCGTCAGCACGAACGGTGTGACGGTGGCATCGGCACCGGCCAGGGTGTCGCGAACCCGCAGCAACTCGGTGCAGTCGACCTGAACCGATGCGTGCGCGTCCGGTATCTCCTTGCGTGACATCGCCATCCGGCGCGCCATCTCGGCCTGCACGCCGCTGACGGGAACGAAGTCGGTGTCGCCGGTCTGGTGCGCCGAGGCCAGCACGTCCTGGCGCGTGACGATGCCGTTCGGGCCCGACGGCGCCACCCCGGTCAGGTCGACGTTCAGGTCGGCCGCCAGCTTGCGCACCCGCGGCTTGGCCCGGGGCCGGCGGCGGGTGGTATCGAGATCGGCGTCCGCGCCGTAGCCCACGAGCACGGGTTTGCGTTGTGGCGAAGTAGCTTTCGGCTCCTCGGCCTTCGGCACTTCGGTTTTCGGCTGCTCGGCTTTCGGCTCGGCGGGCTCTGCGGCCGCCGGCGCGTCGGTGGCGATGCGGACCAGCACGGCGCCCACCGCGAGCGTCTGCCCTTCGGCCCCACCGAGTTCGGTCACCACGCCGGCGTACGGGCTGGGGATCTCCACCGCCGCCTTGTTGGTCTCGACGGTGCACAACACCTGATTGAGTTCGACGGTGTCCCCCACCGCCACGGCCCACGACGTGATGGTGGCGTCTTCCAATCCCTCACCCAGGTCGGGGACCAGGAAGTCGTGTGTCGCGGTCATGGCTGGCTCATCGCCTTGTGCACGCAGTCCAGCAGCCGGTCGACACCGGGCAGCCACAGTTTCTCCAGCCGGGCCGGCGGATACGGCGTGTCGAATCCGGTGGCGCGCAACACGGGTGCCTCCAGGTCATAGAAGAGTTCTTCGGAGATCCGGGCAGCCAGTTCGGCGCCGAACCCCAGGGTGCGCGGCCCCTCGTGCATGATCACCGCGCGTCCGGTCTTGCGGATCGATGCCGCGATGGTGTCGAAGTCGAGCGGGTTCAGCGACCGCAGGTCGATGACCTCCAGGTCATGGCCGTCGGCGAGATCCGCTGCGGCCAATGCGGTGTCGACGAGCGAACCGTAGGTGATGACGGTGACGTCGCGCCCGGTGCGCCGCACCGCGGCCTGCCCGATGGGTGGCGCCGGCCGACTGGTGTCCAGCTCACCCTTGGTCCAGTACCGGCGTTTGGGCTCCAGGAAGATCACCGGGTCGCGGGACGAGATGGCCTCGCGCAGCAGCCAGTAGGCGTCCGACGGCGTCGACGGGATGACGACCTTCAGCCCGGCGGTGTGCAGCCAGTACGACTCGGTCGACTCCGAATGGTGTTCCACCGCACCGATACCGCCGAACGACGGGATGCGGATGGTCACCGGCATGTCGACATCGCCATGGGTACGCATCCGGTACTTCGCAAGGTGGCTGACGATCTGGTCGAACGCCGGGGCCGCGAACCCGTCGAACTGGATCTCCGGTACCGGCACCAGGCCCCGGATCGCCATGCCGATCGCGATGCCGACGATGGCGGACTCCGCCAGCGGCGTGTCGAAACACCTTGTTTCGCCGAAGGTTTCGTGCAGCCCGTCGGTGACGCGGAACACCCCACCCAACTGTGCAACGTCCTCACCGAACACCAGCACGCGATCGTCAGCGGCCATGGCGTCACGGAGCGCGCGGTTGATGGCCTGCACCATCGACAATGTGGTGATCGTGGCGATTTCCCCCGCCGGCCGCCCCGGCTCGTCGGGCTCGGCGTCACCGGACCACGACGGCCGCTCGATGAGCTGCGTCATGTCAACCCTCCCAATCCAATTCGGCCAGCAACGCGTCGCGCTGCCGGGCCAGCTCGGGTGTGATGTCGGCGTAGACGTTGTCGAACAGGTCCGCGACGTCGAAGTCCGGTGCCGTCAGCACCGCCTCGCGCAGTTCGGCGCGCAGCCGCCGGGAGCGGTTCTCGACGTGCTGGTGCAGCCGGGGCGTCCACACCCCGACCCGCTCCAGGTACGTCCGGTAGCGCGTGATGGGATCGCGTGCCTCCCAGTGCTTCAGCTCGTCGGGGTCGCGGTAGCGGGTCGGATCATCGGAGGTGGTGTGCGGCCCCATCCGGTACGTGACGGCCTCGATCAGCGTCGGCCCGTCGCCCGCGCGGGCACGCTGCGCCGCCTCGGACATCACCGCGTAGCAGGCCAGCACGTCGTTGCCGTCGACCCGGATGCCGGGCATGCCGTAGCCGATGGCGCGGTGCGCGATCGACGGTCCCGCCTGCTGCCGGTGCACCGGCACCGAGATGGCCCACTGGTTGTTCTGCACGAAGAACACGCAGGGCGCCGACGTGACGGCCGCGAAGTTGAGTGCTTCGTGCATGTCGCCTTCGGAGGTGCCGCCGTCGCCGATGAACGCCACCGTCACCGAGTCCTCACCGAGCCGCTGCGCCGCCATCGCCGCGCCGACCGCGTGCAGACCGTGCGAGCCGATGTCGATCGACAGTGGCGCGCAGTGTTTTTCGGTGAAGCCCAGGCCGCCGTGCCAGCGGCCCCGCCACACCGCGCTGATCTGGGCCGGGGTGATGCCGCGGACCAGCAGGGCTCCGAGTTCCCGGTACTGCGGGAACAGCCAGTCGGTCTTGCGCAGACACGCCGCCGCACCCACCTGCGCGGCTTCCTGACCGCGGCACGAGGCGAACAGCGCCAGTTCGCCCTGGCGCTGCAAGTTGACGAATTCGACGTCGAGGTCGCGGGTGACGACCATCTCTTCGTACAGCCAGCCCAGCGTCTCGGGCGGCAGGTCGCGGCGATATCGCGCGTCGGAGGTGGGCGCGCCGTCGGGCGCGACGAGTTGCACGGGCTCGAGGTCCACTCGGTTGTCCAGGCCAGGGACCGTCACGTCAGCCATACCGCCTCCTTTCGGTGACGGCATGTTCGGCCGTCAGTCCGCGAGAAGCTCAGCGCGGTGGCGACCAGGGCAACCCCTCAGGTGGTGAGGGTCGCCGGCCGATGCCGGGGTGTGGCACCAGTCGGATGATCCGCTCTGCTCGCCGCAGTGCTGGGGCATCACCGCCATTATGCGCCCGAAGGCCATCCGGCCGCGGTTATCGCAGGTAACAGACTGAAGACGTGTCGCAGTGGCCGGTCGGGCCGGTGCGGGCCGGCGGCAATACGGCCAACTTGTAGCCCGAACGTATGAATTCGTTGTTATTTGCGCTGGTGACACGCGAATCGGCCCGGAGTCTGTCGTTGCCGCGTGCTACAACCATCGCATCATCAACGTGGCAGTGCCAGAAGCGAGAAACCGATGAGACGTCCGAACCGCGCCGGCCCCAACGTCGCCCGAGCGTCGGCCGCGCCCGCACCCTGACCGCACACGTGCGGCAGTCCCATCATGTTTGACACCGGCACAGGCGCGGCACGCCGCAACTTCCTCCAGCACGCGATGCGGGTCAGCCTGTTCATGCGGCACGGCGGGGCGTTGGTGGTCTACGTCGTGGTGCTGGTCTCGGCGCCGCGCATCAGCCTGGCCGGCGTCGCGTTCGCCGGTCTGGCCGGCGCCTGGTCGCTGTACCGGTTGCTGACCCGCTCCGCAACGCCCCGCATTCTCGCGATCGACTACGCCGTCACGCTCGCCGCCTGCCTGGTCCTGCCTGTCGCGGCTGCCGACGACCTGGCGTGCCCGTCGACCTGCGCGCCGATCGCGATCGCCGGCACGGCCATCGCGAGCTTCACGGTGTTCGAACCGCTGCTGAACACGGCGATGACCGCAGGCGTCGTTGCCGCGCTCGCCGCCGGCGCGGCGTCGGCCGGCGGTATCCACGACAGCGACCAATGGGTCAACGTCTACTACTTCGCATTGTTGTGGGTGGCATCGACGCTGATCCGCTTCTTGACGGTGCACGTGGCCGAAAGGGTCGACGTCGCCCGCGCCGAGCGGCTGGCCGTCGAGCTCCGCCAGAAGGTCAACGCCGCCGTGCGCGACTACGACCGCGAGCAGATGCGGCTGCTCCATGACACCGTCGCCTCGACCCTGCTGATGGTGGGTACCGGCACCGCCTTGTCACCCGAGCGCGTCGCCGCCCAGGCACAGCGCGACCTCCGCGTGTTCACCGAGACATCGCACACGCCCGCGCCGCCGGCCGATCTCGTTGCCGCCCTGCGTGATCACGCTACCCACACCACGACGCCCGTGAGTTATGCCGGGGTGACCGCGATGTGGGTGGACGGCGCGACGGCGGCGACCATCGCGGCCGCCGCGCGCGAAGCTCTGACCAACATCGACCGGCATTCCGGCGCCACGGCGGTCACCATCACCGTGCATCTCGGCCGGATCCAGATCGCCGACGACGGGCATGGATTCGATCTGACCCGGCCGACGCGGGGGCACGGCATCGCAGACTCGATCATCGCCCGCATGCAGCAGCTCGGCGGTGTCGCGGAGATCATCACGCAGCCCGGGCAGGGCACCACGGTCGAATTGCGTTGGCCCACATCAATACCGGCCAGTGCCGACCCAGCGCCGGACCCGGAGCGGCTCATCGAGCGGGCACACATGGGCTACGGACTGGCACTGGTTGCCTACGGCCTGGCCAACCTGCTGGTGACCGTGCCCTCATCCCTGAAGTTCGCGGCATACCCGTATCTGCAGTGGTCCCTCATCGTCGTGACGACGGCGGCGACGCTGTCCGCGATCCCCCGGGTCATGGGCCGGGCCTATCCGCGGGCACGTTTCGGCATCATGATCCTCGTCGTTGTTGCGCTGGTGCAGTCGATCTCGATGCCGATCAAAGACCTCGACCCCCGGCTGCAGTGGGCACAAGGCGCGATCGGCTGGTGTGTGCTGCCGCTGCTGCTCAGTGTCCAGCTGCGCTACGCCGTTGGTGTCCTGGTGTGGTGCTGGGTCGTCCCCGCCGTCTACGCGATCATTCGGAATCCGTCGGTCCACACCGTCGTCGACCTCGGATACGACACGGCGAGTGTCCTCGTCGCCCAACTGTGTGCTCTGGTCGTCGCCGACATGATCCGGCGTTCTGCCGCAGCCGCTTCCGCCGAGACCGAAAGTCACATGCGCCTGACTGCGGCAGCACACATCGCCGACGCCGTGCAGGAGGAATACGACCGCCGCTACGCGGACCTCGCCGCCACCATCCAGCCGCTGCTGTCGACCCTTGCCGACGGAGAACCGGTCGATGCCGAGACACGGCGCCGCGCACAACTCGAATACCAGCGGCTGCGTACCCTTTTCGACCAGTCCTCGAGCTTCGAGCACGTACTGCTTCGCGAACTGCGCCCACGCATCGACGCCGCCCAGAATCGCGGCCTGGCCGTTTCCGTGGACGTCCAGGGCACACCGCCGGCCATGGATGTCCCCACTGCCCGGCGGTTGGCCCGGCTCATCGACCAAATTCTCCACGCAGCCGCCTCGCCGGCCCGCATCACCGTCGCCGCCGAAACGGCGGCAGTCGAACTCAGCGTCATGTGTCAGCGGGCTGAGCACGCCGATTTGCCGACGAAATCCAGTGTCGACGACGAAGATGAATTCGACCTGACCACCCTCGATGACACGGTGTGGATCACCGTGCGCCACCCACTCCCAGAAAGACCGACCGATCATGTCCGCGCCGGCCAACCCATCTGAGCCTCTGGCCATCGCCGTTGTCGATGACCACGACGTCATCCACACCGGCGTCTCGGCATGGTGCGCCCAGGCCGACCCACCCATCCGCGTCGCATCCGACCATCTCGACGCCGAGTCGTTCCTGGCGGTCTACCCCAAGGCCGACCACCAGCTGGCCGCGGTCATCCTGGATCTCGAACTGCGCAGTCGCCAGCCCGATTTCGATGCGGTCGCCGCCATCGTGGACGCGGGACACGCGGTGATCGTCTACTCGCACCTCGAGAACTCCGAGGTGATCCTGCGTTGCCTGGCCATCGGGGTGGTCACCTATCTGGCCAAGAGCGAAGGCCAGGGCCACCTCATCGAGGCCATCCGCGCGGCCAGCACCCACGAGCCGTACGTCGGTCCCCGCATGGCCGCGGCCATCTGCTCGGACACCGACTCCGGCCGGCCCGGGCTCACCAAGCGCGAACGTGAAGTGCTCAAGGCCTGGTTTCAGACCGAGAGCAAGGACATCGTCGCCAAGCGCCTGCACCTCGCGCCGACCACCGTCCGGACCCACCTGCAACGCGTTCGCGCCAAGTACGCCGCCGCGGGGCGCCCGGCGGCCACCAAGGCCCAACTGGTCGCCCGTGCCGTGCAAGACGGCATCCTCAGCGTCGAGGACCTGTAGCTCCTACGGCGCCAGGGCGACGATGCGTTCGGCGCGGCGGAGCACCGGCATGTCGACCATCAGACCGTCGTACTGGAACACGCCGCGCTCGCGCGTCGCGGCATCGAGTACCGCACGCGCCCAGGCGATCTCCTTCTCGGTCGGCGCGTAGCCGTTCCGGATGACCGCGACCTGTGTCGGGTGGATGGCCACCTTGGCGTCGAAACCGACGGCCACGGCGTCGTCGACCTCGGCCCGCAGGCCGTCCAGGTTCTTGATGTCGAGGTACACCGAGTCCAGCGCGAGCTTGCCGAAAGCCTTGGCGGCCAACAGCGATTGCGACCGGACGTGCTTGGCCACATCGCGGTAGCTGTCGTCGGGCCGGCGGTTCGCGGTGCCGCCCAGCACCGCGAACAGGTCCTCGGCGCCCCACATGACGGCGTAGGTGTTCTCGACGCGGGCGGTCTCGGTGACGGCGAGCGCACCGCGCGGCGTCTCCACCAGCACCACGACGTCGAGCGGCGCGAGCGCCCGAACCTGTTCGGCCGACTCGGTTTTGGCGAGCATCACCGTGGTGTACGGCGTCTTGGCCAAAGCCTCCAGATCGAGCGGGTGATCGGCGGTGTCCGACGGATTCAAACGCACCACCGTCCGCGCCGGGTCCAGCGGGGTGTCGATGAGCGCCTGGCGAGCCGCCGGCCGGTCCTTCGCGGCGCAGCCGTCTTCCAGGTCGAGGATCACCACATCTGCTGCGGCGGCGGCCTTTTGGAACCGCTCAGGACGGTCCGCGGGGCAGAACAGCCAGCCGGGTCCCGGCGCGGTCAAGCTCATGACGGCTGCTCCGCGGGGCGCTTACGGACCATGGTCTTGCGTGTCGCCGTGGCGACGATGTCGCCGTGCTGGTTGCGACCGGTATGGGCGAACGTGACGATGCCCTCCCCCGGCCGGCTCTTGGACTCGCGCTTCTCGATCACCTCGGACTCGGCGTACAGCGTGTCACCGTGGAAGAGCGGCCTGGGGAACGCGATGTCGGAGAAACCGAGGTTGCCGACGATCGTGCCCTGGGTCAGCTGGGCGACCGACAGGCCGACGAGCGTCGACAGCGTGAACATCGAATTCACCAGCCGTGCATGGAACGGCGGCAGCGCATCGGAGAACGCGGCGTCCAGGTGCAGCGCCTGCGTGTTCATGGTCAGCGTGGTGAACAGGACGTTGTCGGCCTCGGTGATGGTGCGGCCGGGCCGGTGCTGGTAGATGACGCCCGGCTGGAACTCCTCGTACCAGAGCCCGCGCTGCTCGATGACCCGCTTCTCGGTCACAGCCCGGCCTCACGCGCGATCAGCATGAGCTGAACCTCAGTTGTGCCCTCACCGATTTCGAGGATCTTCGAATCGCGGTAGTGCCGGGCGACCGGGTACTCGTTCATGAAGCCGTAGCCACCGAACACCTGGGTGGCGTCGCGGGCGTTGTCCATCGCGGCCTCGCTGGCGATCATCTTGGCGATGCAGGCTGCCTTCTTGAACGGCTTGCCCGCCAGCATCAGCGCCGCGGCGTCGTAGTAGGCGGTGCGGGCCACGTGGGCGCGGGCCTCCATCCGGGCGATCTTGAAGGCGATGGCCTGGTAGCCACCGATCTTGCGGCCGAACGCTTCCCGCTCCTTCGAGTACTTGACGCACTCGTCGACGCAGCCCTGCGCCACACCGACGGACAGCGCGGCGATCGCGATGCGGCCCTCGTCGAGGATGCGCAGGAAGTTGGCGTAGCCGCGGCCGCGCTCGCCGAGCAGGTTCTCGACCGGCACCCGCACGTCGTCGAAGCTCAGCGGATGGGTGTCCGAGGCGTTCCAGCCGACCTTGTCGTAGGCGGGCTCGGCGGTGAAGCCCGGCGTCGGCACCGGCACCAGGATCGACGAAATCTCCTTGTGCCCACCGGGCAGTTCGCCGGTCACGGCCGTGACGGTCACCAGCTTCGTGATGTCGGTGCCGGAGTTGGTGATGAACTGCTTGGAGCCGTTGATCACCCAGCTGTCGCCGTCCAGCTTGGCGGTGGTCTTGGTGGCACCGGCGTCACTGCCGCCACCGGCCTCGGTCAAACCGAAGGCGCCCAGGGCCTTTCCGCTGGCCAGCTGCGGCAGCCATTCCTGCTTCTGCGCCTCGGTGCCGAAGCGGTACACCGGCATCGCGCCCAGGCCGACACCGGCCTCCAGCGTGATGGCGACGCTCTGGTCCACCTTGCCGAGTTCTTCCAGCGCCAGGCAGAGGGCGAAGTAGTCGCCGCCCATGCCGCCGTACTCCTCGGGGAACGGCAGGCCGAACAGGCCCATCTCGGCCATCCCGTCGATGACCTTGTACGGGAAGGTGTGGTCCTTGTCGTGCTGCGCGGCCACCGGCGCGACGACCGTCTGCGCGAATTCCCGGACCGTCTTGGCCAGTTCGGCATAGTGGTCCGGCAGGGTGCCGGTCGAAATGAAGTCGCTCATTTGGTCTCCTCGGTTGCTGCGGTAATCCGGGCCAGCGGCTGGCCCACTTTGACCTGATCGCCCACGGCGACAAGTAATTCCACGGTGCCGTCGACCGGCGACGACAGCGCGTGTTCCATCTTCATGGCCTCGACGGTGACGACGACGTCACCGCTACTCACCGTCGACCCGTCCGTTATGCCCACGGCCACGACGGATCCGGGCATGGGACTGACGATCTCGGCGTCGCCGATGTGTTCGTCGTCGGCCCGGACGGGCGCCTCACGCACGTCCTCGATGACGGTCGTGCGGCCGGCTCCGGCCAGCCACAGCCGGTGGTCCTCGACGGCGGTCAGGTATTCGGTGCGTAGGCCGTCGACGGTGACGATCAGCCGGTCACCGTCCAACGATGCTGTGACGCTGCGGGGTTCGCCGTCTTCGATGCGTGCCGTGGCGGCTGCGGGAGTACCGGTGAGGTGGACGTGGTCGGTCCGGTCGCCGGCCCGCAGCCGGATGGTGGTCGGTGCGTGCTCGCCGACCCGCCAGCCCGTCGGGGTGGCCCACAGCTCGCCGGCGTCGGCCCAGCTGTGTAGCCAGCGGTACGCGGCTGCGGCGATGAACTCGTCGTCGCAGGCCTGCGCGGCGACGTAGTCGCCCGTGCGGCGGTCCAGCAGTCCGGTGTCGAGGCGCCCGGCGATGACGTCCTCGTCGGCCAGCAGGAAGCGCAGGAAGTCGATGTTGGTACCGACACCCAGCACGGCGGTATCGGCCAGCACCCGGTCCAGGCCACGCCGCGCCGACTCCCGATCCGGCCCGTAGGCAATGATTTTCGACAGCATCGGGTCGTAGTCGCTGCCGATCACCGAACCGGCCCGGATACCGGAATCCACCCGCGCTTCGGCGGGCTCGGCCAGTGCCAACACGGTGCCACCCGTGGGCAGGAAGTCGTGCGCCGGGTCTTCGGCGTACACGCGGGCCTCGATGGCGTGGCCTGTCAGCGTGATGTCGTCCTGCGCCATCGGCAGGGCCTCTCCGGCCGCCACCCGCACCTGCAGTTCGACGAGGTCGATGCCCGTGACCAGTTCTGTCACCGGGTGTTCCACCTGAAGACGGGTGTTCATCTCCATGAAGAAGAACTCGTCGGGACGGTCGGCGGAGACGATGAACTCGACGGTGCCGGCGCCGCGGTAGTCGACGCTGCGGGCGGTGTCGCACGCGGCCGCACCGATGCGGGCCCTCGTCGCCTCATCCAGTACGGGCGACGGCGCCTCTTCGATGACCTTCTGGTGCCGGCGCTGCAGACTGCACTCACGCTCACCGAGATGCACGACATTGCCGTGGCTGTCCGCGACGACCTGCACCTCGATGTGCCTGGGGTTCAACACGAATCGTTCGATGAACAGGGTGTCGTCGCCGAATGCCGAGGCGGCCTCGCGACGGGCCGAGGCCAGCGCGGCCGGCAACTCGGCCGCCGCATGCACGACGCGCATGCCCTTGCCGCCACCACCGGCGGACGGCTTCACCAGAACCGGGAACCCCACCTCGGGGGCGCCGGCGATGAGCTCCTCGTCGGTGAGACCCGGACGCGAGATGCCCGGAACCACCGGCACTCCGAACGCCGACACCGCTGCCTTGGCGGTGATCTTGTCGCCCATGGTGCCGATGGCTTTGGCCGGCGGCCCGATGAAGACGATGCCCGCGTCGTGCAGGGCGGCGGCGAATTCGGCGTTCTCGGAAAGGAATCCGTAGCCCGGGTGCACGGCCTGTGCGCCGGTGCGCCGCGCCGCGTTCACGATGGCCTCGATGCTGAGGTAGCTCTGCCGGGCCGGGGCCGGCCCGATGTTCACCGCGACGTCGGCCTCGAGGACATGCCGGGCCCCGGCGTCGGCGTCGCTGAACACCGCGACCGAACGGATCCCCATGGCCCGCAACGTCCGGATGACGCGGACCGCGATCTCGCCACGATTGGCGACCAGGACCGTATTGAAGGTTTTCATGTCACATCCTGAATACGCCGTAGGACACAGGCTCGAGCGGAGCCTGCGCGACAACTGAAAGAGCCAGTCCCACCACGGTTCTGGTGTCAGCCGGGTCGATGACGCCGTCGTCCCAGAGCCGGGCCGTCGAGTAGTAGGGGTTGCCCTGATCTTCGTACTGCTGGCGGATCGGGGCCTTGATGGCCTCTTCCTCCTCCGGCGTCAGTTCACCGCGCACGGTGGCCAGCACCGAGGCGGCCTGCTCGCCGCCCATCACCGAGATGCGGGCGTTGGGCCACATCCACAGGAACCGCGGCGAGTACGCGCGGCCGCACATCGAGTAGTTGCCTGCGCCGTACGAGCCGCCGATGACGACGGTCAGCTTCGGCACCCGGGCACACGCCACCGCGGTGACCATCTTGGCGCCGTGCTTGGCGATGCCGCCGGCCTCGTAGTCGCGGCCCACCATGAAGCCGGAGATGTTCTGCAGGAACAGCAGCGGCACCGACCGCTTGTCACACAGTTCGATGAAATGCGCGCCCTTCTGGGCGGATTCACCGAACAGCACGCCGTTGTTGGCGATGATGCCCACCGGGTGGCCGTGGATGCGCGCGAAGCCGGTGACCAGCGTGGTGCCGTATTCGGCTTTGAATTCGGTGAATTCGCCGCCATCGACGATACGGGTGATCACCTCGTGCACGTCGTACGGCACCTTGGAGTCGATCGGTACGACGTCGTAGAGCTCGGTCTGGTCGCACACCGCGTCCACCGTCGGGGCGACGTCCCACGGCGCCTGCGCGCGCGGCCCGAACGTCGACGCGATGCGGCGCACGATGCGCAGCGCGTCGCGGTCGTCGTGTGCCAGGTGGTCGGTGACGCCGGAGACCTTGGAGTGCAGGTCGCCGCCACCGAGGTCCTCGGCCGAAACCACCTCTCCGGTAGCAGCTTTCACCAGCGGTGGGCCGCCCAGGAAGATGGTGCCCTGGTTGCGGACGATGACGGCCTCGTCACTCATCGCGGGGACGTACGCGCCGCCGGCGGTGCAGGAGCCGAGCACCGCGGCGATCTGCGGGATACCGCGCGCCGACATGTTGGCCTGGTTGAAGAAGATGCGGCCGAAGTGTTCGCGGTCGGGGAACACCTCGTCCTGGCGCGGCAGGAACGCGCCGCCGGAGTCGACCAGGTAGATGCACGGCAGCTGGTTCTGGCTGGCGATCTCCTGCGCCCGCAGGTGCTTCTTGACCGTGATCGGGTAGTACGTGCCACCTTTCACCGTCGCGTCGTTGGCGACGATCATGCATTCGCGGCCCGACACCCGGCCGATGCCGGCGATCATGCCCGCTCCCGGGCATTCGTCGTCGTACATGCCGCCCGCGGCCAGCGGTGCGATCTCCAGGAACGGACTGCCCGGGTCGAGGAGTCCGTTGACACGGTCGCGCGGCAGCAGCTTGCCGCGACCGACGTGACGCTCGCGGGAGCGCTCCGATCCCCCGAGGGCAGCGGTGGCCAGCTTGTCCTTGAGCTCGGCCACCAGCGCCAGGTGCTGCTCGCGATGCGATACCCGTTGGGAAACGCTCGGCGACATCGTCGCTCCATTTCACTTGAGTTAATGGCGAATAACCGAACGCGATGTTAGTCTTCATTAACTGAGATGTCCAGACCGGGTTGGAGGTGTCGATGACGGCATCAGCGTCAGACGCCGAAACACCGCGTAGCCGAGCCAAATCCGACCGGCGCGGCCAACTCGTCGCCGCCGCCGAACGACTCTTCGCCGAACGCGGCTTCCTGGCCGTCCGCCTCGAGGACATCGGCGCCGCGGCCGGCATCAGCGGGCCCGCGATCTACCGGCACTTCCCCAACAAGGAAGCGCTACTGGTCGAGCTACTGGTCAGCGTCAGCGCCCGGCTGCACGCCGGCGGACGTGCCGTGGTCGCCGAATGCGACGACCCCGCCGACGCCCTCAACAGCCTCATCGAGTTCCACCTCGACTTCGCGCTCGGCGAATCCGACCTGATCCGGATCCAGGACCGCGACCTCAACAACCTCCCCGACGCCGCCAAACGGCAGGTGCGCCGCTCACAGCGCCAGTACGTCGAAATCTGGGTGGACGTCCTGCGCCGGCTCGACCCGTCACGCAGCGAAGCCGACGCCCGCACCATGGCGCACGCCGCATTCGGGCTCCTGAACTCGACGCCGCACAGCGTCACCGCGGGCGGCGCCCGCAAGCAGGAGGAATCCTCGCGCGCCGTGCTGCGCGCCATGACCGTCGCGGCACTGGCCCCGCACCGCTGAACGCACCCGCCGCAACGTCACCGCGTCCCCTCACCCGCCGCAGGTACCCTGCAAACATGAGGTGGGCATGACCGGATCGCGCGACGACGGGCTGGACGCCACCAAGAAACTCCCGGCCATGCCGACGGCCGGGTACCAGACCGACGCCTTCACCGATCCCTACGGTGTCACCGCACCGCCGAAGGCCCGCCGCCACAAGTGGCTGTTCCCGCTGGCCGGCGCGGTGCTGATCCTGGCCCTCTGCACCGTGATCGCACTGGTCATCGTCAACAGCTCCGAACAACAGACCCTGGTCGCACCGCCGCCGCTGCCGGTCCCGACGCAGGACCCGATGACGTCGTCGACGACCGTGACGACCACCACGACGCCCGAGAGCAGCGAGCCCAGCGAAGCCGTCAGCCCGCCCGCCGCGGCAGCGCCCCCGGACGACGAGAGCGGTGACACCGAAGCCGTGCTGTACGCCGTGATCGGCAACGGCCGGGCCGTGAGCATCACGTATGTCGACACCGGCGGGGTGCTCCAGACGGAGTTCAACGTGCCGCTGCCGTGGACCAAGGAAGTCCAGCTGAACCGGCCCGCCGCACGGTCGGCCAGCGTCAGCATCGTCAACGCCGGACGCGGCATCGCCTGCACCATCTCGGTCGACGGCACCCAGATTCAGCAGCGAGAAGGCGCCGGCCTCACGGTGTGCCGGCAGTCCGGCAAACGCGGCCGCACGCACGGGCACTAACGCCGGGCCGGCACCTTCACCAACAGCATCCCGACCAGCCCGATCCCCAGGACCGTGCAGAGGCCGCCCAGGCCCGCCCGCGTCGTCGCGAAGATGTCGATGAACATCGAGAACAACCACGGCGACAGCACGTGCGCCGCCCGGCCCGTGGTGGTGTAGAGCCCGAAGGCCACGCCCTCCTTGCCGTCCGCCGAGATGCGCAGCATCAGGTTGCGCGACGCCGACTGGGTGGGGCCGACGAACAGGCACAGTGTCAGGCCGCAGATCCAGAACGCCAGCGGGCCGGACAGGAACATCAGCGTGATGCCCACGGCGACCATCGCGGTCAATGAGCCGACGATGACGCGCTTGGAACCGATCCGGTCATCCAGCATGCCGCCGAGCGCCGCGCCCAGAGCCGCGATGGTGAACGCACCGGCCCCGAACAGCGGCACGCTCGTCGGCGCCAGCCCGTAGACGCTGACCCCGACCACCGGACCGAAGATCGAGATACCCGTCAGGCCGTCGCGGAAGACGGCGCTGGAGAGCAAGTAGTAGACGACGTTGCGGTCGCGTCGCCACTCGCCGACGACCTCCGTCCACAACCTGCGGTAGGCGCCGAAGAAGCCGACGGCCGGGGTGCCGTCGTGCGGCGGCGACTTCACGGTCAGCAGCAACGGCAGCGCGAAGATGACGAACCACGCCGCGGCCGCCAGGACCGCGTACCGGTCCGGTTTGCCGTCCGAGTTCGGCACACCGAGTAGGCCCAAGGTGTCGCCACTACCGGACTTGAGCCCCACGAAGACCAGGAGCAGCAGCACGACGCTGCCGAAAAACCCTGCCGCCAAGCCGAATCCGGAGACGCGACCCGACGTCAGCGGCGTCGACAACTGGCGCAGCATCGCGTTGTACGGGACGGTCGCCAGATCCATGCACGCCGCGGTGCAGGCCAACAACGCCAGGCCGATCCACAGATAGTGGTGGTCGGGCCTGATGAACGTCATCGATGCCGTCAGCACCACCACGGCGCCCGTGAGCGCCGCGAGCGCCCGCCGTCGCCGGTACGCGGCGTCGACCATCACGCCCGTCACCGGGGCCAACAGCGCCACCGCGATGCCCGCCACCAGCACCGCGCGCCCCAGCCAGCTCTCCGGCGTCGTCGGGCCCGGCAGGCCTCTGCCGACCTCGGAGATGAGGTAGATGTTGAAACCGAATGTCGTCACGATGGCGTTCACGCCCGTGGCGCCGCTGTCCCACAGCGCCCAGGCGGCGACGCGGCCCCGGTCGACGGGCGGGACGTGGCTGCTCAAGGCCCGTCGATTCGCTCGGCAAGCCTCGCTCATGCCGCCACTCTATTGGTCCCTACGATTGCACCCATGCCTGTACCCGCTCCCAGTCCCGACGCCCGCGCCGTCGTCACCGGCGCCTCGCAGAACATCGGTGAAGCGCTGGCCACCGAACTCGCCGCCCGCGGCCACCACCTGATCATCACGGCGCGCCGCGGCGAGGTGCTGGCCGAGGTCGCCCAGCGCATCACCGACAAGTACGGCGTCACCGTCGAGGTCCGGGCCTGCGACCTGACCGACCCCGCCGACCGCGACAAGCTCTGTGCGGAACTCGCGGAGCGCAACATCTCGATCCTGTGCGCCAACGCCGGCACCGCGACGTTCGGCGCCGTCGCCGACCTGCCCGCGGCGGGTGAGAAGGCCCAGGTGCAGCTCAACGTGCAGGGCGTGCACGACCTGGTGCTCGCCGTGCTGCCCGGCATGATCGCGCGCAAGGGCGGCGGCATCCTGATCTCCGGTTCGGCCGCGGGCAACTCGCCCATCCCGAACAACGCGACCTACGCCGCGTCCAAAGCGTTCGCCAACACCTTCAGTGAGTCGCTGCGCGGTGAGCTCAAGCCGCACGGTATCAACGTCACGCTGCTGGCACCCGGACCCGTGCGCACCGAGCTGCCCGACCCGTCCGAGCAGTCACTGGTCGAGCGCCTGATCCCCGACTTCCTGTGGATCGACACCGAGTACACCGCCCGGATTTCGCTGGACGGCCTCGAGAAGAACAAGATGCGCGTCGTCCCGGGCCTGACCTCGAAGGCCATGTCGGCCGCCAGCGGCTACGCCCCGCGCGCGATCGTCGCGCCGATCGTCGGCGCCGTCTACAAGAAGCTCGGCGGGTCGTAAAGCCGGCGGCCGCGCCGAGAGGGACCAAATGGCTGCTTTCGGCGGCCGCCAACGACCGTTTGGTCCTTCTCGCCGCGCCCCGACTTACCTGCGGCGGGTCGTGCCGAACAGGCTGCGGGTGATCTCGCGGCCTGCCACGGTCGCCGCCGAGCGCAGGAAGCTCTTGAACGCCGAGCTCTGCAGGACCTCCGACACCATGCCGGGTCCTTCGGCCTCCACCTCGACGCGGCCGGATGCGGTGAGGTCGGGCTCTTCGGCAGGCACGGGCGCGGGCGCCGCGTCGGGGGCCGCAGGCGGCGCACCGGCCGGCGCCGGCTGCGCAGACAGCCGCTCGTGGGCCGAGTCGCGGTCGACTGTCGCCCCGTAAGTCGCTTGCAACGGGCTGGCCTTGGCGGCGGCAGCAATGGCGTCGGGGCCGATGGTGCCCATCAGCGACCGCGGCGCGCGCAGCCGGGTCCACGCCACCGGGGTCGGCGCACCCACCTCGGACAGCACCGTGACGACGGCCTCACCGATCCCGAGCGACGTCAGCGCCGACTCCAGGTCGTAGACGGTTGTCTTCGGGTAGGTCCGGACCGTCTTCGTCAGGGCCTTCTGGTCGTCCGGAGTGAAGGCGCGGATCGCGTGCTGCACGCGCGCACCCAGCTGGCTGAGGACGTCGTTGGGAATGTCGGTAGGCAGCTGGGTGCAGAAGAAGACGCCGACGCCCTTGGAGCGGATCAGCTTGACGGTCTGTTCGACCTGGTCCAGGAATGCCTTGGACGCGTCGGCGAACAGCAGATGCGCTTCGTCGAAGAAGAAGACCAGCTTCGGCTTGTCCGCGTCACCGATCTCCGGCAGCGTCGAGAACAGGTCGGCCAGCACCCACATCAGGAACGTCGAGAACAACACCGGACGCGCGGCCTGGCTGCCCAGCTCCAGCAGCGTGATGATGCCGCGGCCCTGGGGGTCCACGCGCATCAGGTCCTCGGGCTTGAGCTCGGGCAAACCGAAGAACGTGTCGCCGCCCTCGGCCTCCAGGTTGATCAGCGCACGCAGGATCACGCCCGCGGTGGCCGGCGAGACCGCGCCGAGCGCCTTGAGCTCCTCTTTGCCCTCATCACTGGTCAGGAACTGGATGACGCCGCGCAGATCCTTGAGATCGTCGAGGAGCAGGCCCTTCTGGTCGGCCCAGTGGAAGATCAGCCCGAGTGTCGACTCCTGAGTCTGGTTGAGCCCCAACACCTTCGACAGCAGGATGGGCCCGAAGCTGGTGACGGTGGCACGCACCGGGACGCCGGTTCCCGTCGTCCCCAGCGACAGGAACTCGACCGGGAAGGCCGTGGGCGTCCAGTCGTCGCCGGTGTCCTTGGCACGCTGGGTGGTCTTGTCATTGGCGGCGCCCGGCTGCGCGAGCCCCGACAGGTCGCCCTTCACGTCGGCCATCACGACCGGGACCCCGGCCGTCGACAACTGCTCGGCGATGACCTGCAGCGTCTTGGTCTTACCGGTACCGGTCGCACCGGCGATGAGGCCGTGCCGGTTGATGGTGGCCAGCGGAATCTTGACCTGAGCACCGGCATCGACGGTCCCGTCGACGACGACCGCGCCCAGGTTCAGCGCTTGGCCGGTGACGGCGTAACCAGCGGCGATCTGCTGCGCGGGGGATGCACTCGAGTCAGTCGTCATGCGCCTGACCCTACTTCGTCAGGTCACAGGTGGCCGGGTATGGACACCCCGTTGAGCGCCTGGGAATAGTCTGGAACACCGTGCGTGACGAACTGGTATGGATCGACTGCGAGATGACGGGGCTGGATCTCAAGTCCGACCGACTCATCGAGATCGCGGCATTGGTCACCGACAGCGACCTGAACGTGCTCGGCGAGGGCGTCGACGTGGTGATCCACACCGACGACGCCGCACTCGACGGCATGGCCGATGTGGTGATGAAGATGCACACCCGCTCGGGCCTGATCAACGAGGTGCGGACCTCCACGGTCACCCTCGAAGAGGCCGAGCAGATGGTGCTGGACTACATCCGCGGCCACATCGGGCAGGCGAAAACCGCTCCCCTGGCCGGTAATTCGATCGCCACCGACCGCGGCTTCATCGCCCGCGACATGCCTCGCCTCGACGACTTCCTGCACTACCGGATGATCGACGTCAGCTCGATCAAGGAGCTGTGCCGCCGCTGGTACCCGCGCATCTATTTCGGGCAGCCCGACAAGGGGCTGGCGCACCGCGCCCTCGCCGACATCCACGAATCCATCCGCGAGTTGAAGTACTACCGCGGCACCGCGTTCGTACCCGCTCCCGGCCCGTCTACCAGCGAAATCGCGGCTGTCGCCGGCGAGCTGGGCCCGCCGACGAACGACGCCGTGGAGACCGATTCGGCTTAGCGGGCCTAAGCGGTTAGTATCTACGACGCTGCTTCTGAGAAGCGGCGATGGTGGCTGTAGTTCAGCTGGTAGAGCACCAGGTTGTGATCCTGGGTGTCGCGGGTTCGAGTCCCGTCAGCCACCCCGAGGTAGAACATCGCCTCACCTGCACGTAGCGGGTGAGGCGATGTTTGTTTTCCGGGGGTTGCGCGCCCGGCTGGCACAGTGGTGCACGTGGGTGATGCGATCGAGTTGCGAGCGTCCTGCCTCGAAGGGCCTCGAGTTCGCCTTCGCAAGGCGCGCGACGAGGACGCCGAGGGCCTGATCGAAACGCAGACCGACAAGCGGGTGCGCCGGTACCTGGGCGGACCGCGACCTGTCGGCGAAGTGCGCGCCGTGCTCGAAGGGGTCGGCGCGGCAACGCTATTGGCAGCCCCCGGCTGCTACATCGCGACCGCCAGGGATTCCGACGACATGCTGGGCACGGTGACATTGAGCCGCCGTCGCAACGACGTTCCCGGCCATCTGGACCCCGATGGCGACGAACTCGAGCTGAGCTACGTCTTCCGGCCGCATGCGTGGGGTCAGGGCTATGCGAGCGAAGCTACGCGGCTACTGCTGGAGTACGCGGCCGGCGAGCTGGACGATCAACCTGTCCTGGTCATCACCCAGACCGCCAACCGCGCCTCGCTCCGTCTGGCCGAGCGCCTCGGGTTCAATGTCGTCGCGACGTTCGAGCAGTACGACGCCGAACAGGCGCTGGCGACAGCTCAGCTGGCCGCGTTCCTTCGCACCGACGCCCTTCGCGCCGACTCCTAGGGTCAGCCGGGCACCTGATCCAGGAAGCCGTGCACCGACTGGATGCGGCCGTCGGCGTCCGTCGCCAGCACGTCGAACCCGATGATCGGCGGCTGCTCCCCCGCCGGCCCCAGGCCCCACTGGAAGCGGGCCTGATTGTGGTGGCTGTCCGGGCCGCTGACGAGCGAGAAGACGAAACCGGGGAATTGGGTGTGGACCGCGCCGATCACCTCGGAGATGGCGTCGTGACCCGTGACGTCCGCCATCGGATCGGTGTACGACGCCTCGGATGCCCAGTGGTCGTCGAGCAGCGCCTTCCGTTCGATCGGATCGGTGGCGTTCCACGTCTTCAGGTAGGCGGTGACGATGTCGTTCATGCTGACCTCTTTCGTGTCGGGGTGGTCAGCTCAAAGCTTGGCCGCCAAATCGAGGCAAGTCGATTACTTGGCAGGTAATGATGTTGTGCCGCTTGGGTTTTCGGCGACACCGCCACCATTGGCGTCGCCAAGCCGGCGTTGACGCTGCGGCGATGGCGTAGAGCCGGCCCCGCAAACGACGAAAGCCCCCTCCCGAAGGAGGGGGCTTTCGCATCTGTGCGCCGTCAGGGTTTCGAACCCCGGACCCGCTGATTAAGAGTCAGCTGCTCTACCAACTGAGCTAACGGCGCGCGAGAGAGACCTTAACAGCCCGATGGCCGCAGGGTGAAATCGTATGGTCAGCGGGGTTTCCGGGCCCCGATCGCGGGTATCCCCACGGGGTCGGACGGCCCGATGGACCCTCCACGCAGCCCTGGAGGTGTCCAACATCACACGCGATGGACTCGCCGCCCACCTGCGCACCACCAGAGCCGGCCGAAACCCGCACCACCACAGCGAATCCCGGCCGAACAGTAGCCACTGCACACCTGTCAAGGTCCTGTATCCACACACGATCGTCAATAGCGGCTCGATGCCAAAATCCGTCAGAAATCACATAGACCTGCAATTTTGTGACGAGCCGCCGAAAAACAAAGTTAGCTGAAACCACGTATGATGGTGTAGAAATGTAAGTGACGATGACTGAAGGGAGTTAGCTGATGACACCCATCGCCGGTGCGACCTACGCGGCGCCGAGCGCCGACGTGGCGGCAGCAGCCGACGGCACCCCGGTCATCGCCCATAACTGCACCCGGCTGGGCCGGGTCGCGAATCCCCCGCGCAGCTGGCTGCCAGGCTGGCTGACGCCGCGGCGCGGGAACTAGAAAGTCGCGTTATCCGCGAATCTTGCGGATAACCACCACCAGCACCACAACGCCGAGTCCGGCGAACGTTGCGATGACCGCGGGCTTGGACGCGATCGCGATGGCCTTGGCCTTGGCGTCGTCGGCCAGTCGCTGGGGGTTCGCCCGCTCCGCGAGGGCGTCCACCGTCAACGCCAACTGATCGCGTGCACGATCGATTTCCTGCTTGATCTCGTCAGGATTCCGGTCAGCCACTTCAGCCCTCCAGCTCGCGTTGCTCCTTGGCGCTCTACCCTAGAGCAGCTTGCCGCAACAGCAACGCCTGGCCGACAGAAGGGACCTCCCGGTGGCACCGACCCCGCGACTCGAAGTGGGCGACAAAGCCCCCGCATTCAGCCTGCCCGACGCCGACGGCAACACCGTGAAGCTGTCGGACTACAAGGGCCGCAAGGTCATCGTGTACTTCTACCCCGCGGCCTCGACGCCGGGCTGCACCAAGCAGGCCTGCGATTTCCGCGACAGCCTGGCCGAACTCAACGAGGCCGGGCTCGACGTCATCGGCATCTCGCCCGACAAGCCCGAGAAGCTCGCCAAGTTCCGCGACAACGAGGGCCTGACGTTCCCGCTGCTATCGGACCCCGACCGCAAGGTGCTCACCGCCTACGGCGCCTTCGGTGAGAAGACGATGTACGGCAAGACCGTGCAGGGCGTCATCCGCTCGACGTTCCTCGTGGACGAGAAGGGCAACATCGAGGTCGCGCAGTACAACGTCAAGGCCACGGGCCACGTGGCCAAGCTGCGACGGGACCTGTCGGTCTGACAGCCGCGCCGTCGACGGTGCCCGGCTGAACGAGCCGAGCCGGGCACCGCATGGCGGCCCGCCCAACCACGCGTGACAGCTGCGTGGCCATTCGGCCAATCGTTGTCTCCACCGGCGCTCTGCAATCAGCCGCAGATACGTTCAGGTGCAAGACTTTTGGCGTGACGCACAACATCCACATCCGCACCGTCGACAGCAGCATTCGCTACCCGCACGCGCTGAGCTATGGCGAAAAGGACCAGATTCTCTGGGTCCAGATCGGCGAAGACGCCGACCATTCGGACACCATCTACTTCAGCCCGTCCTACTGGCAGCAGTACTCCGTCGACCCCCACAGTGAAGACCCGCTCGATCTGGAATTCGACGAGGACGACGAGGAAGACGACGAGGACGACGAGTAGAACCCCGGCGCCGGGGTACGGCGTTTCGTACCCCGGCCACACCGGATAGACCGGGGCGCCGGCTTCGACCACCCCGGCGTCGCGCTCTGGCACACTCGACCCGTGGCCGCGCCCGACGTCCGTTTCCGCCGCCTCGCCGAGCAGGTGGCCGACGAGTTGCGCCGGCGCATCCTCAGCGGTGACCTCCCCGACGGCAGCGTGCTGCCCACGGAGGACGAGCTGCTCACCGAGTTTCCGATCAGCAAGCCCTCACTGCGCGAGGCCATCCGAATCCTGGACGCCGAAGGGCTGCTCAGCGTGCGACGCGGCAAGCTCGGCGGCTCGGTGGTGCACCGGCCGAGCGCGAGCAACGTGGCCTACACCATGGGTTTGGTGCTCGGCGCGAACCAGGTGAGCCTCGGCGACGTCGGCTCCGCGCTGCAGCAGGTGGAGCCGGCCTGCGCGGCGTTGTGCGCGCAGCGTTCCGACCGCAAGACCGCGGTGGTGCCGGTCCTTCGGCAGATCCACGCCGAGTCGGTCGAGTCGGTCGAGGATCTGGTGGCAGTGACCTCCGCGAGCCGGCGCTTCCACGAGGCGCTGGTGCAGCACTGCGGCAACGAGACCATGATCATCCTCGCCGGTGCCCTGGAGAAGCTGTGGTCGTCGCACGAGCTGAACTGGTCACGGCAGTTCACCGACCATGCCGGCATTCCGGTCGACGAGCGCCGGGCCGCGCTGGAGGATCACCGCACCCTTATCGACGCTATCGAAGCCGGCGACGCCGAACGCGCGCGGGAATTGGCCGCGACGCATCTGCTCGACGCCCAGCACTACCCGGGTTCGGCCGGTGTGGTCGACCCGGCGATGGTGCGCACCCGCACGCGATCTTCGTGAATCCTTGACAATGTGCGCGCTTATTTTCATATGATTTGAAGATGCGGCCTGCGGAGGCGACCACGATGGACATGGCGGTCACGAGTTCGCCGGCATTCACCGCCAAGGACGTCGCGCGCTTCCATGCCAATGGCTGGTGGACCGACTCCACGATCTCGGATGCCGTACGCGCCAACGCCGCTCGCACCCCGGATCGCGTCGCATATGTTGATCACCCGGACCGGTCGCTGACCTGGCGTGAATTTGATACCGCGGCAACCACTTTGGCCGGTCAGCTGGCCGGCGCGGGCGTGCGCCCCGGGGACCGGATCGCGGTGTGGCATGGCGACACCACGGCGATCCACGTGCTGTTCGTCGCCATCGAGCGCTGTGGTGCGGTGGTCGTCGGCGTCGGAGCACGCGCCGGAATCCGCGAAGTGACAGCCATCCTGCAGAGCGCCGAACCCCGACTGCTGGTCACCGACCCCCCGCGGCAGGCGCAGGCGAACACCGTGGCCGGCGCCATCGGATGTCCGCTACTGACGCTCGATGAACTGTCCGTCGGTACGGACTCCACGGACCTGAGCCCCGAGGCCCAACTGGGCGCCGACGACGTCTTCCTCATCAACTCGACGTCGGGCACCACCGGGCTACCGAAATGCGTCGTGCACACCCAGAACCGTTGGTATTACTTCCATCAGCAAGCGGTCGCCAACGGCCTGCTGACGTCCGACGACGTGTTCCTACCCGTCATCCCGACCCCGTTCGGCTTCGGGCTGTGGACCACCCACATCACCCCGATTCTGTTGGGCACCACCAACGTCCTGCTGGACCGGTTCACCGTCGCCGCGGCGTGCGCGGCCATCGAACAGCACAAGGTCACCGTGTTGTGTTGTGTCAGCACACAATTGACCATGATCATGGCCGACCCGGTGGCCCGCGAGTACGACCTGAGCTCGCTGCGGGTGGTGTTCACCGGCGGCGAGGCCCTGCCGTACCGGCCCGCACACGAGTTCGAAAAGCTGACCGGCGCAACGATTCTGCAGTTCTACGGCTCCAACGAGACGGGCCTACTCAGCGGCACCACGGTGCACGACTCGCTCGAGCACCGGCTGCGCACCGGCGGCCGGATAGTCGCCGATATGGCCGTCCGCCTCTTCGACGGGGACACCGACGTCACCGACACCGGCCGGGGCCAGCCCGCCTGCCGCGGCCCGGCCACCAGTCTCGGCTACCTGGGCGGCACCGACCACGACAAACTCTTCACCGCCGACGGCTGGATGCGGATGGGAGACATCTGCGAAATCGACGCCGACGGCTACCTGCGGGTGACGGGCCGCACGTCCGACTTCATCGTGCGCGGCGGCAAGAACATCAGCGCGGCCCAGGTCGAGGACGTCGTGATGACGCACCCCGCGGTCGGTCTGGCCGCCGCGGTCGCCATGCCTGATCCGGTGTTCGGCGAAAAGGTCTGCGTCTACGTCGAACTGATCGGCGCGGCGGCACTGGAGCTCGCCGAGCTGTGCACGCACCTGCTCGCGCAGGACGTTTCGAAGGAACTGCTGCCCGAGCGGCTGATCGTGGTCGACGAACTCCCCCGATCCTCGGGCGGCAAGGTCGCCAAAGGCCAACTCCGCGAAGATATCCGCGCCCGGATGGGAGACGGTCATGACCGCAGCTGAAAAGCCCCGCCGCGGCGGACTTGAAGTCTGGGCGCCGGCGGTGACACCACCGATCGGCGTCGACCTCACCGACGAACGGGCCATGGCCATCGCGTTCCGGCACCTCGCGACCATCGGCTTCGCCGAGAATCTGGCGGGGCACATCACCTGGCAGCCCGACGGCCGGACCGACATGTACGTCAACCCGTGGGGCCTGTGGTGGCAGGAGGTCACCGCCTCCGACATCTGCGTCGTCGACGAGGACGCCCGCGTACAGCGGGGCCGCTGGGACGTCACCCCGGCCATCCACATCCACACCGAGCTGCACCGCGCCCGCCCCGACGCCCGCGTCGTCATCCACAACCACCCCTACTACGTGTGCGTGCTGGCGGCATTGGGCCGGCTGCCGGAGCTGGTACATCAGACCGGATCGCTGTTCCTGGACGACCTCTGCCTCGTCGACGAATACGACGGCGAGGTCGACAGCCCTTCCCGCGCAGCCGAATTGGCGGCCCGGATCGGCTCGGCGAACACGACCATCCTGGCCAACCACGGCGTCATCGCCACGGGCCGCAACCTCGCCGAGGCGGTGTACCGCGCGGCCTCGATCGAGCGGGTCTGCAAGCTGGCCTACGACGTACTGCTGACGGGCCTGAAGCCGAGTGAGATGAAGTGGTCCGACATGGTCGGCATGAAGTCCTCCCTGATCGAGCGCGCGGCCGACGTGTACTGGGCCGGCGCTGCCCGCCTGACCATCAAATCCGATCCGTCCGTTCTCCAGTAAAGGCGTTGGTACGACATGAAATCCATCGACGATCTGGCCGCCAACCTCGATTTCACCGTCGCGAAGACGGGCGCGGACCGTACCGTCACCCTGCTGCCCGACCCGCCGCGTGCTCCGCGCCGCTACACCGTGATCTCGGTCGACGACCACATCGTCGAGCCGCCCGACACCTTCACCGGGCGACTGCCGAGCAAGTTCGCCGACCGGGCTCCGCGGGTCGTCGACAACGCGGGCGGCGGCCAGACCTGGGTGTACGACGGCCAGGAACTACCCAACGTCGGGTTCAATGCCGTGGTCGGCCGTCCGGTGTCCGAGTACGGCTTCGAGCCGGTCCGATTTGACGAGATGCGCCGGGGCGCATGGGATATCCACGAACGCGTGCGGGACATGGACCTCAACGGTGTGTACGCGTCGCTGAACTTCCCGTCGTTCCTGCCGGGATTCGCCGGCCAGCGCCTGCAGCAGGTCACCACCGACCGCGACCTGGCGATGGCCTCGGTGCGGGCCTGGAACGACTGGCACTTCGACGTGTGGGCCGGCTCGTACCCGGACCGGATCATCCCCTGTCAGCTGCCGTGGCTACTGGACCCTGAAGTGGGCGCCAAGATGATCTACGAGAACGCCGAACGTGGTTTCCACGCCATGACTTTCAGCGAGAACCCGGCGATGCTGGGCCTGCCGACGATCCACTCGGGCTACTGGGACCCGATGATGGCGGCCTGCGCCGACACCGGCACGGTCGTCAACCTGCACATCGGGTCGTCGGGCTCCTCCCCCTCCACCACGCCGGACGCGCCGCCGGACGTGCAGGGCGTGCTGTTCTTCGCCTACGCCATCTCGGCGGCCGTCGACTGGCTGTATTCCGGTCTGCCCAGCCGGTTTCCCGATCTCAAGATCTGCCTGTCCGAGGGCGGTATCGGCTGGGTCGCCGGGTTACTGGACCGGCTCGACCACATGCTCAGCTACCACTCCATGTACGGCACCTGGGAACGGATCGGTGAAAAGCTCACCCCCGCCGAGGTTTTCACCCGCAACTTCTGGTTCTGCGCGGTGGAGGACCAATCGTCGTTCGTGCAGCGCGACCGCATCGGCGTCGACAACATCATGCTGGAAGCCGACTACCCGCATTGCGACTCGACCTGGCCGCACACACAGGCGACCATCCACGAGGAGATCGGTGACCTGCCCGCAGACGTCATTCGAAAGATCACCTGGGAGAACGCCTCTCGGCTCTACCAGCACCCGGTGCCCGAGTCGGTTCAGCGAGATCCCGAGTCGTTCTAGCGCCGATGCCGAGCGTGGGGGTTTACGCGGAGATCTGACGGATTTTCCACGTAAACCCCCACGCTCGATGCACTAACGCCCGAGGGCGCCCAACAGCAGCGCCTCGGAGATCGCCGCTTTCTCGAGCACGCCCAGGTGCAGGCTCTCGTTGATGCTGTGCGCCTGCGTGCCGGGGTCCTCGACGCCCGTCACCAGAATCGTTGCGTCGGGGAAGGTCTCGGCGAACTCGGCGATGAACGGGATCGACCCGCCCATCCCCATGTCCACCGGGGCAACACCCCACGCCTGTGTGAAGGCCGACCGCGCCGCGTCGTACACCGGGCCGCTGGCGTCGATGGCATACGGCTGGCCGACGTCACCCGGCGTCACGGTGACCTTGGCGCCCCAGGGCGCGTGGCTCTCCAGGTGCCGGGTCAGCGCGGCCAGATGCGCCAGCGCGTCCCCACCTGGAGCGACGCGCATGCTGACCTTGGCCCGCGCCCGCGGTATCAGTGTGTTCGACGCTTTGGCGATCGACGTGGTGTCGATGCCGATGACGGTGATGGCCGGCTTGGCCCAAAGTCGTTGCACCACAGAGCCGGAACCGATCTGCTGCACGCCGTCGAGCATGCCGGTCTCGGTGGCGACCCAGTCCGGGCCCCGGTCGACGTCGGCGGCGGTGCCCTCGTACAACCCTTCGACCGCGACGTTGCCGTCGTCGTCATGCAAGGTGGCCAACAACCGCACCAGGGCACTCAGCGCATCGGGCACCACGCCGCCCCAGATGCCCGAGTGCAGCCCATGATCCAGCGTCGCCACCTCGACCACGCAGTCGACCAGCCCGCGCAGTGACACCGTCAACGCCGGCATCTCGGTGCTCCAGTTGTCCGAGTCGGCGATGACGATGACGTCGGCGGCCAGCAGGTCGCGATGCGCGGCCAGTAGGGCGCCGAGCGACGGCGAGCCCGATTCCTCTTCGCCCTCAACGAAAACCGTCACGCCGACGGGCGGGGTGCCGCCGTGGGCCCGCATGGCAGCCAGGTGGACGGCGATACCGGCCTTGTCGTCGGCACTGCCCCGGCCATAGAGCCGGCCGTCGCGCTCGGTGGGTTCGAACGGCTCGGAGTCCCACTGTGCCGCGTCGCCCTCGGGCTGCACGTCGTGGTGCGCGTAGAGCAGCACGGTCGGGGCTCCTTCTGGCGCCGGATGACGTGCGATGACGGCCGGCGCCCCGCCCTCGTGGACGATGTGCACCTCACCGAAGCCCGCCTCGGACAACAGCTTTGCGGTCAGCGCGGCGCTGCGGTGCACCTCGGCGTGCCGGGCCGGGTCGGCCCAGACGGACTGGATACGGACCAGCTCCTCGAGGTCGGCACGCACCGACGGCAGGACGTCCCGCACACGTTCGACAAGATCAGCCATGCCGTCGAGCGTAGTGCGCCGGTCGTCTGCCCGGCGTATCGTCACCGCATGCCGTCGATGGGACATCTGCTGGCGTTCGGGTTGATCTCGCTGCTGGTCATCGTGATCCCCGGGCCGAGTGTTCTGTTCACCGTCGGCCGGGCGCTGACCGTCGGCCGTCGCCAGGCGTTGTTGACGGTGGCGGGTAACGCGATGGGCGCCTACGTCCAGATCCTTGCGGTGGCCCTGGGTGCCGGTGCCCTCATCCTGGCCTCGTCGCTCGCGTTCAGCGTCATCAAGTTCGTCGGCGCGGCGTACCTGATCTACCTTGGCGTCCAAGCCATCCGGCATCGACATGGCCTCGGCGAGGTGCTCACCGGCGGCGCATCCGCCAAGCGGCCGAGCCGCGTCCTGGCCGACGGTTTCGTCGTCGGGATGACCAATCCCAAGACCATCGTGTTCTTCGTCGCGGCGCTGCCGCAGGTGGTCGACACCGCCGCGGGCAACGTGGCGGCCCAGATGCTCATGTTGGGTGTCGTGTTCCTGGCCATTGCCGTGGTCTCGGACAGCGTGTGGGCGCTGGCGGCCGGACTGGCCCGGGACTGGTTCGCGCAGTCCCCGCGCCGCTTCGCCGCCATCGGTGGCGCCGGCGGGCTGGCCATGGTCGGCCTGGGCGTCAGCCTTGCCGTCACCGGCCGCAAAGACTGAACAGACGTTGATGCCCCCGACACCGAAGTGTCGGGGGCATCAATGTCTGAAAAACTAGTCCTGCTCGAGGACCGCGACCGCCGCCGCGGTGTCGCCTTCGTGGGTCAGCGACACGTGGATGGCCACGCCCTTGAGGTGCTCGGCGATCTCGCCGGACAGCCGCACCTTGGGCCGGCCCCACATGTCGGTGACGACCTCGATGTCGCGGTGGATGCCCTCGGGCAGCACCGGGCGCTTCGAGAACCGCGAGCCCGACCACGCCTTGATCACGGCCTCCTTGGCCGCCCAGCGGGCCGCCAGGTGCCGTGCCGCCGACGAACTCTTGTCGGCGGCGTCACGGCGCTCCCCTGGGGTGAACGTCTCCGCGAAGACGGTGCCCGGCTGGTCGACCTGCTCGGCGAAATCCGGAATCGAGACCAGGTCGATGCCCACACCCAGGATGCTCATGGGCAACAACCTAGCGGACCCAATCCCGATACCTCAGAAGGCCTCACGAGCGGGCGTACCACCCGTCCTCGCCCAGGCGCGCATCGGCGTCGAGCAGCATGTCGGCTTCCTGACGCTTCTCCGGCGCATCGTGGTTGAAGCGACGGTCGGCCGGCTTCTCGTACAGCGGGCGCCCACCGGCGATCGCCGACGCCAACCGGTGCTGACCGGCCAGGACCCGCTCACCGGCACGGCGGAGGTAGTCCTCGCGCTCGGCCGGATCGAGAGCCGCCACCAGCGCCTGCGGGTGCACCAGGGCGATGAGGCCCGACACGTGACCGAAGCCGAGGCTGGTCACCAGACCGGCCTTGATCGGCAGGCGGTCGCCGAACTTCAGCGTCTCGCGGACCCACACGAAGTGCTGTGCGTTGGACAGCTCGTCGTCGACGCAGTCCAGGCTGCGGTTCGGCGGGATGACGCCGTCGCGCAGAATCTGGCACAGACCCAGCATCTGGAACGCCGCAGCGCCACCCTTGCTGTGTCCGGTCAGGCTCTTCTGGCTGACGATGAACAGCGGGTTGCCCGGGGACCGGCCCATCGAGGCGGCGAGCCGCTCGTGCAGCTCGGTCTCGTTGGGGTCGTTGGCCAGCGTCGAGGTGTCGTGCTTGGAGATCACCGCGATGTCGTCCGGGGTGACGCCCAGCTTGGCCAGGTCGCGCACCAGCTGCGACTGACGTCCACCACGGCCGGCACCCAGCGCACCCAGGCCCGGAGCCGGGATCGAGGTGTGCACACCGTCACCGAACGACGACACGTAGGCGACGACGGCCTGGATGGGCAGGCCCATCTTCACCGCGAGGTCACCACGGGCCAGCAGGACGGTGCCACCGCCCTGGCCTTCGACGAAGCCGAGGCGACGACGGTCGTTGGCACGCGAGAACTTCGAGTCGCTGATGCCGCGGGCCCGCATCATCGCGGTCTCGGCGGTGGCCGACATGTCGCCGAAGCCGATGATGGCTTCCAGCGTCAGGTCGTCGTAACCACCGGCGACCACGAATTCGGCCTTGCCCAAACGGATCTTGTCGACGCCCTCTTCGACCGACACCGCCGCGGTGGCGCACGCGCCCACCGGGTGGATCATCGCGCCGTAGCTACCGATGTACGACTGCACGACGTGACCGGCGAAGACGTTCGGCAGGACTTCCTGCAGGATGTCGTTCGGCTTGTTCCGGCCCAGCAGGTTGCCGTGGTACATGGTCTGCATCGAGGTCATGCCGCCCATACCGGTGCCCTGCGTGGAGGCCACGAGGCTCGGGTGCACCCAGCGCATCAGCTCTTCCGGCGAGAAGCCGGCCGACAGGAACGCGTCCACGGTGGTGACCAGGTTCCACAGCGCCAGGCGGTCGATCGAGCTGGCCATGTCCGGCGTGACGCCGTAGACCTGCGGGTCGAAGCCGGTCGGCACCTGGGCGCCGACGGTCCGCGACAGCTTGACCTTGCGCGGCACGCGGATCTCGGTACCGGCCTTGCGGGTGACCTGCCAGTCGCTGCTGTCCGGCACCGGCGCGATGACGGTGTGCTCCGGATCGAACTGGTGGAACGCCCGGGCGTCGGCCTCGGCGGACACGACGAAGGAGAAGTCCTTGTCGAGGAACACCGAAACCAGCAGCGGCGCAGCGTGATCGGGGTCGATAGCGCCGTCGTCCACCCACTCGCGGATGCCGACGCGCTCCAGCACGATGTCGTGGTAGCGCTCGACCAGCTCGGACTCGTCGACCAGCTCACCGGTGTTGGTGTCGTACCAGCCCGGCTTCGGGTCGTCTTCCCACTTGACCAGACCGGTGGTCCAGGCCAGCTCCAGGACGCCCGCGGCCGACAGCTCGCCGGAGACCTCCATCTCGAAGCGGGTGCGCGACGAGCCGTACGGGCCGAGTTCGGCACCGGACACCAGCACGACCATGTCGGCCGGGTCGATGTCGAGGTCGGCCCACTCCGGAGCCGGCGCGGCCTGGTAGCCCCGCGGCGGCGAGGGCAGCGCCGAGATGGTGCCTTCGAGGTCCTCCTCGTCGACAGCAGCTTCGGCCACCATCTCCTCGCGGGCCTTGGCGGCCAGCTCGGCCATGTCGAGCTCGATGTCGCCGAGGCCACCGGTCAGGTCGACCTGGATGGGCTCACGGGCGGCCGACACCTTGGCGTCGATGCTGCACAGGTTCAGCAGCATGGAAGCCATCTCGTCGGTGGTGTACGTGATGACACCGGCTTCCTCGACAGCACCGACGATGGCGTCGTTGTGGCCCATCAGGCCGGTGCCCTTGGTCCAGCCGATCAGCGCGTGCGCCAGCGAAACTCGCTGCGACCACGAGGTTTCCGCCTTCCAGCGGGCGACGACCGCGTCGAGCGCAGCCTTCGACTCGCCGTAGGCGCCGTCGCCACCGAACATGCCGCGGTTTGGCGAACCCGGCAGCACCACGTGCAGACGCGACGCGATGTCACGCTCGGAGCCGATGTGCGAGAGCCCACCGATGAGCCGCTGCACGGCCCACAGCAGGACCTTCATCTCCATCTCGGCACGGGAGCCGGCCTCCGACAGGTCCCCGGCGACGCGCGGTGCGGCGAACGGGAACAGCAGCGTCGGGGTCTGCGCGTCCTTGAGGTGGATGGCCTTGGGGCCGAGGTTCTCGACCTGCTCGTTGCCGACCCACTCGACCAGCGCGTCAATGTCGCTGTAGGAGGCCATGTTTGCGGGCACGACCCACAACTGGGCACCGAAGCGGGCGTTGTCGCGGTACAGCGTCCGGTAGAACGCCAACCGGTCGTCGTCCAGCTTGGACGTGGTCGCGATGACCGAGGCGCCACCGGCGAGCAGCTGGCCCACCACGGACGACGCGATCGAGCCCTTGGAGGCACCGGTGACGACCGCGACCTCGTTGGCGTAGCGGCCCTTCTCCGGGTTCTCCGCACCGGCGGCCGCGCGGCCGTACAGCGCGGCGTGGAGGGTGCGGCCGGCGGCGAGCGCCTTGCCCTGCCACCAGCTGGCCTGCGTGGCCACCACGTGCCCGGCACCTTCGAAGCTCTCGGAGAGCTTGGCCCAGTCGCGGTTGACGTCGTCCTCTTCGAGCAGCCAGATGCGTGCCAGGTCCTCACGGGCGCTGGCCCAGCGGTCGTCGAACAGCACGGCCTTGCGGGCGTCGAACGACGGAGCCACCAAACGCGGCCAGTCCGAACCCAATTCGGCGGTCACGAGGTCGATCAGCTCGGAGTCGGTGGCGTCCGGCGCGGACACCGGCGTCTGCAGACCCAGCTCGCCCAGGATCAACCGGGCGGCGCCGGCCAGCACACCGTTGGGGCCGGTGACCTTCTCGGCGAACTCGTTGAGCGCGGCCGAGTCGACCACACCGCCACCGGCACCGCCGGCGGACGGCAGTGACACGGCGATGCCCTTGCGCGCAGCCACGGCGGCGACGGCCGCGTCGATGACCTTGTCGACGGCGCCGGCGTCGGCCAGTGCACCGGAGTGCAGGCCGCCCATCTCGCCGCCCCGGACGCTGCTGCCCTCACGGGTGCCCAGCGCGACCTCGGCGGTGACGTGCTTGGCCCAGCCGGGGCCCAGCTCCCAGGCCTTGCTGACGCGCTCGGCGATGTACGCCGGACGCTTGCCCGAGGGGCCGAGCACCGTGCGCAGCTGGTCGTTGATCGCGTCGGAGAGAACGGGACCGAACGGCTTGTAGGTACGGGCCAGCTTGGTGACCTGTCCCTTCAGACCGGCCAGGTCGGCTTCCGCGGCACCGTCGATGGCGCCGAGGTTCAGCTCCGAACCCAGGTCGACGAGCAGCTGGTTGCGTCGCGACGAGGCACCGTCGGTGATCGACTCGATGGAGTCCAGCGGCTCGATCTGGTCGATGCGCATCTTCGCCGACAGCGCGATGAGCGCCATGGTGGCGTCGGCGGCGTCGTAGGTGATGTCGTCCGGACGCGGGCCACCGGCGGGCGCCGCGGGGGCGGCGGCCGGAACCGGTGCTGCGGCAACGGCTTCCGCCGGGGCTGCCTCAGCTGCGGGCGCGGCGGGGGCATCGTCCTCGGGCTCCGGGTCGGTGTCGGTCGCGAACAGCACCGCGGCGTCGCGCTCGACGTTGAGCACCTCGGTGGTGTTGTGCGAGTACTCCGGGAGCTTCAGCGTGTTGGTGGCCAGGCCGGCAACCGTCGGCATGGTCTTCACACCGACCTCGACGAACCGCTCGACACCGAGGCCGCCGGCGGCTTCCTCGATGAACAGCAGGTCCTGCGTCTCGATCCAGCGGACCGGGCTGGCGAACTGCCAGGCCAGCAGCTCGATGACGGTCTTGCGCATCAGCTCTGACGGCTTCTCGTTACGCCACGTGTCGTAGTCGGCGAGGATCTCGTCGAGCGGCTCGGCCGGCACCAGGTCGCGGATCTCCTGGATGAAGTCCTTGTCCAGGGTGAAGGGCCGCGGCACCAGGTTCGGGATGTACTTGCCGACCAGCAGCTCGGGGTCCTGCCCGTGCGGCATGACGCGGTCCAGCGCGCGGCGGAAGTCGGCGACGCCGACCCGCAGCACCTCGGAGTGGAACGGCACGTCGATACCGGGGACAAGGATGAACGAGCGCTTGCCACCGGTGATTTCGCGACGACGCTCGATCTCGGCCTCCAGGGCCTCGAGGCCGCGGACGGTACCGGCGATCGCGTACTGCGAACCACGCAGGTTGAAGTTCACGATCTGCAGGAACTCACCGGTCTCCTCGGCGATACCCGCGACGAAGTCGGTGACGTCGTTGTCGTCGAGGTCGATCTGCGACGGCCGGATGGCGGCCAGGCGGTAGTCCGAGCGGCCCTTGGCGTCACGCGGGACGATGTCGTGCATCTTGCTGCCGCGGTGGAACACGACCTCGAGCAGCGCCTCGAGCTCGTACACGCCGGACACGCACGCCAGCGCCGTGTACTCACCGACGGAGTGGCCGCAGGCGATGGCGCCCTCGACGAACGCACCCTGCTCGCGCATCTCGGCCACCTGGGCGGCCGCGACGGTGGCCATGGCCACCTGGGTGAACTGCGTCAGGAACAGCACGCCGTCCGGGTGGTGGTAGTGCACGCCGCTGGCGATGATGCTGGTCGGGTTGTCCCGGACCACGTGCAGCACCGAGAAGCCCAGGGTCTCGCGGGTGAACTTGTCCGCGGAGTCCCAGATCTTGCGGGCGGCCTTGGAGCGGGCGCGGACCTCCATGCCCATGCCCTTGTGCTGGATGCCCTGGCCCGGGAAGGCGTAGACGGTCTTGGGCGCGGCCAGCTGAGCCGACGCGGCCATCACCAGTTCGCCACCGACTTTCGCGGTGACCTCGATGATCTCGGCGCCGCGGTCGATGCCGACGCGGTCGACGCGGAACTCGATCTCGTCGCCCGGCAGCACCATGCCCAGGAAGCGCGAGGTCCAGCCGACCAGGCGGGCCGGCGGGGTGGCGCGGCCGTCGGTGGCGGTGACCACGTGCTGCGCGGCGGCGGACAGCCACATGCCGTGCACGATCGGCGATTTCAGGCCGGCCAGCAGTGCGGCGGCACGGTCGGTGTGGATCGGGTTGTGGTCACCCGACACCACGGCGAAGGCGCTCATGTCGACCGGCGCGGTGACGGTGACGTCGCGGCGCCGACGGCGCGGCGTCTCGGTGGCGTTGTCGGTGATCGCACCGCCGGCGCGGACCGGGTCGGTCAGCTCCGCGGCACCGCTGCGGCCACGGATGGCGAAGCGCTCTTCGAGGCGCGCGAGCTCGGTGCCCTCGGCGTCGGTGATGCTGACCGAGACCGGGACCACGCGGCCGACCTCGGTGTCGACCGCGGCGGAAGCCGTTGCGGTGACGGTCAATTCGGCCTTCTCGGCCGGCATCGGGGCCAGCAGGTGCGCGGCGTGGTCCAGGTGGACCAGGCTCAGCAGACCTTCGACGACCGGGATGCCGTCGGCGGTGACGGCCGCGCCGATGACCGAGAACACGGCCGGCCAGCAGCGGCCGACGAGGGCGTCGGGCACCAGGGTCAGGCCCGGCGCCAGCGGGGCGCCGAAGGTGGCGGTGACGCCGGTGTGGTCGGCGACCTCTTCGGGGTCCCAGTCGGCGGTGACGGTGGCGACGTTGTCGGTGACGGTCGGCAGCGCGTCGACGCCGTCGGCACCCGCGGCGATGGCGAGCACGGCGCGCATGGCGGCCGAGGCGTCCTCGGTGGTGACGACGGGCATGCCGCCGTTGACGGTGGCGGCCGGCAGCGTGAAGCGGATCGCGATCCAGATGTCCGACAGCGGGACGTTCAGGACGACACCGTCACCGTCGAGCTCCAGCCGGGAGCCGGTGGAAGGGTGTGTCGCCGAACGGTTTTCGTTGACCTGCCACTCGCTCGGGGCGCCGATGCGGTGCACCGGGTTGATGGCGGTGCGGCCTGCCCACAGCACGTCGGGCGAGTCGAGGACGACGGCCAGCGGGCCGGTGACGTCGGCACGCGCCTGGCGGCGCGAGACGACCGGAACGGGCTTGACGCCGGCGGCCAGCACCTCGTCGATGGCGGCCTGCTCGAAGCGGTCCAGCAGCTCACCGACGGGCTCGTCGACGCGCGTGATGCCGGCGACGGCTGCGGTGCCGGGGATGACGCAGACCTGGTCGGCGTCGTAGCGGGCGTCGTGGGCCTGCCACAGCGAGTCGCTGCGCCACCAGCGGCGCACGTCCTTGTCGATGACCGGGACGAAGTTGACGGGCTTGCCCAGCGTCTTGCACAGCGTGACGAAGAACGGGACGTCCGCCGGGTGCAGGCGCAGGGTCTCGGCCTCGGGGTACCGGGCCAGCAGCTCGGCGATGGCGCGCTGCGGATCCTCCAGCAGCGCTTCACCTTCCGCGGTGGCCGGGAACAGCGTCTCGATGCGACCGGCGTCGGCCGGGTTCAGGCGGGCCTCGGCGCGCTGCAGCATCTCCTCGAAGCGGTCGCGCCAGGTGATGTCGAGCCACGGCGAGTGGTCGCGCTTGGTGTCGGCGGTGCTGCTGCCGTCGCCGATCGCGAGCTCGACGTAGCGCTGCAGCCACTGCTGGTAGGTCATGTCCGCGACGTCACCGAAGTACGGCTTGGCGGTGTTGGCCATGGCGGCGATGATCTCGTCGCGGCGCTCGGCGACGGCGTCGGCGTCACCGGCGACCTCGTCGAGCAGGCGGCCGCACCGCGACGCGGTGTTGTCGATCTCGTGGATGTCCGCACCCAGCTGGCTGCGGCCGGAAGCCATGCCGCCCTGGGCCTTACCGGCGCCGACCCACTGATCGGTGCCCTTGGTGTCGACCAGGAGCTGCTTGACCTGAGGCGAGGTGGTGGCCTCGAGGGTGGCCATGGCGGCGGTGCCGACCAGGATGCCGTCGACCGGCATCAGCGGGAAGCCGTAGGTCTCGGCCCAGCGGCCGGACAGGTACTCGGCGGCGCGCTCGGGCGTGCCGATGCCACCACCGACGCAGATGGTCAGGTTGGCCTGCTTGCGCAGGTCCGAGTAGGTGCTGACGAGCAGGTCGTCGAGGTCCTCCCACGAGTGGTGGCCACCGGCGCGGCCGCCCTCGACGTGGACGATGATCTCCTTGTCCGGGACCTCTTCGGCGATCTTGATGACCGACTTGATCTGGTCCACGGTGCCCGGCTTGAACACCACGTTGGTGATGCCGATCTCGTGCAGCTCATCGATCAGCGCAACGGCCTCGTCGAGCTCGGGGATGCCGGCGGTGACGACGACGCCGTCGATCGGGGCGCCCGACTGGCGCGCCTTCTGCACGATGCGCTTGCCGCCCAGCTGCAGCTTCCACAGGTACGGGTCGAGGAACAGCGAGTTGAACTGGATGGCGCGGCCCGGCTCGAGGAGCTGGGTCAGCTCGGCGACGCGGTTCTCGAAGATCTCCTCGGTGACCTGACCGCCACCGGCCAGCTCGGCCCAGTGGCCGGCGTTGGCGGCCGCGGCGACGATCTTGGCGTCGACGGTCGTCGGGGTCATACCGGCCAGCAGGATCGGCGAACGGCCGGTGAGGCGGGTGAACTTGGTGGACAGCTTGACGTCGCCGTTGGGCAGCTCGACGGCGGTCGGCGCGAAGCTGGACCATGCGGGCTGCACGACCGGGGCGGCGCCCACGGTGAACAGCGAACGCTGGCCGGCGCGGGTGGCGGCGGGCACGATGCCGATGCCGAGGCCGCGGATGATCGGCGAGGTCAGGCGGGTGACGGTGTCGCTCGGGCCGAGGTCGATGATCCAGCGGGCACCGGCGTCGTGCATGCGCTCGACTTCGGCGACCCAGTCGATGGGCTTGACGAAGATGGCCTCGGTCATCGCGTGGGCCAGCTCGGTGTCGATACCACACTTGGCGGCCCAGCGGTCGACGACCTCGATGCCGTCGGCCAGGCGCGGGGTGTGGAAGCCGACCTCGACCTGCACGCCCTGGAAGACCGGGCTGAAGACGGCGCCGCCGCGCAGCTTGTTCTTGCGCTCGGCCTCGTCCTTCTCGGTGATCTTGCTGCAGTACAGCTCGAAGCGGGCCAGCTGCTCCGGGGTGCCGGTGATGACGACGCTGCGGCGGCCGTTGCGGATCGACAGGACGGGCGGCAGGACGGTGCGGACGTCCTTGGAGAAGTCTTCGAGCAGTTCGGCGATGCGCTCGGGGTCGACGTTGGTGACCGACACCATCGGCGACTTGTCACCGCGACCGACCATGCCGCGACGGCGCGAGACGAGCGAACCGGCGGCACCGATGAGCTGGAGGAGCGCGAGGAGTTCGGCGTCGCGGGTGCCGTTGGCCTTGAGCGCCTCGGCGGCGATGATGCCCTGCGAGTGACCGGCGACGGCGACCGGCGGGGTGCCGGCCAGGTCGAGGCCCTGACGCTGGACGGCGCGGATGGCGGCCATCTGGGCCAGCAGGATGCCGGGCCCGGAGATGGCGGCGGTGGTCAGCTGCTTGGCCGACGGCAGCGGCTCGTCGGCGGCGAGGGCGCGCACCCACTGCATGGGCTCGAAGCCGATGGGTCGCACGACGACGAGCTCGCGCGCGACGGGCTCCAGCAGCAGGGCCGCTTCGCCGACGATCTCGCTGAGCTCGGATTCGATGCCGGCCGAGCTGACGAGCTCTTCGAGGTTCTCCAGCCACGAGGCACCCTGACCACCGAACGCGACGGCATACGGCTCGCCGGCGTTCAGCAGGTCCACGAGAGCATGGGCGCTCGCCGCCACCGCCTCGGTGTTGCCACTGGTCACATTGCGGTGCTCGTTGATCGTCATGCGTCCCTCTCGTCTTTGCCGCGCGAACCGGTCAGGTGCTTGGTCTTGGTAGTCGGCCCTGGGGCAACGCGATGCGACGTCGGATCACGTGAGGCCCGTGCTACGTCTGGCGCCCGTTTTTCGGGTGCCTGAGAGCCGGGCCGACTGCACTAAGAGTGTCATAAGATTCGCGGCGTTTTTCTGCCGGAAATGGTTACCAACGAGTTCTACGGATCGGTAACCACCTACGCGGGTAACACCGCGTCGTGGGACTGCCCGTACCCAACAGGACAAACGTCCTGTTGGCGGCTGGTTACGGTCGAGTAGTAACAACATCGCTGATCAAAGCGGTATTGTTATCAAATCGTGACCATGCTTGTGACGGTGCCGGACCTTACTAATGAGTAGGAAAAGACCCGTTCCAGAAAACACTCGACAATGACGGTCTGTGTGTCTATATAGGCGGTAAGTTACCGCGCCGCCATTTGCTGCGGTTTCATCTCGTTTTCTTAGAGCTGGCCGCCAGCTAACTACTGAGCGGTAATCTGCGCGCCCGTCAGTCCCACTGCCCGAAGCGCGGCTTGAGGATGTGGTTGATGTCGACGCCGACTCCCCCGACATGGCGTTTGTCGATCTCGACCTGATGCAGTGCGGCCGCCGGATGCGCGGTCCCACCGGGCGAGCCCCAGTTGTGCTGCCAGAAGTACGACCCCAAGCCGTCCTGCACGGCCCACTCGATGGTCTTGGAGTTGGCATACACGCCGACCCGCCGGTGCCCCAGCACTGATTCCCAGCCGCGCAGGTAGGGCGCAACTTGTGCTTTGTACTGCTCCGGAGTCGGATCGTCGTCGATCGACGCGTAGATCGGCGCCCCGACCGGGCCGCCCGCCGCGGTGTGCAATGCGAACCCGCGCTGGGCATGCTGCACGCCGGCGGCGTGCCCGCCCAGCCAGTCGGCCGTCGACTCCTTGCCGTACTGGTAACAGGAGACGATCTTCAGGCCGCCCTTGTAGAGATCGCGCGCCTCCGGCAGCTCGATGGGCTTGCCGAGCATCCACGCCCCGCCCGGCCGGCGGTCCGACACATACCGGATGGCGCCCAGCGCCCCGGCCGACCGGATGTCGGACGCGCTGATCACCCCTGCCGCGTAGTCCAGCAACACTCCGTAGGGGGCTGCCGAGGCGGTGGTCGCGCCCAGTACCGATTGCAATCCGGCGCCGAGGCCGACCGCGGCCGGCGCAGCTGCAGCGTATTTCAGCAGGTCACGACGCGAAATTGCCACGCGTCTCAGGATATGACAGCTACCACTTCCGGCCCGTTAGCCACACCAGTGCAATCCTGACCCACCCGACGTGAAGAAGATCGTCAAAATTTCGCGATTGCTCGCCATCGTCTTCACGCTCGGCGCTCACGTTTGGCGCGCGACCGCCTCGGCGACGTGCCGGTGCCCGATGATCTCGAACCCAGCCACGCTCACCGCCGGCGCCAGGCTGGCCACCAGGAGGCAGAGCGCCATCGGCACCCCGACGGCCGCGAGGACCACCGTTGCGATCAGGACCACCGCGGTCAGCACCACCAGCAGCAGGTGCAGGGCATCCACCGAGCGCAGCATCAGCGCGTACAGCACGTAGACCAACGCGATGTAGACGCCGACCGGGATCACCACGCTGAGCACCGTGGCCACCGATCCCAGCGCCGAGTGGTGCTGGATGTAGTACGCGGCGGTGTGCAGGCCGGCACCGGTCGCGACGATGGCGCCGTACACCGGCATGTGCAAATACCCGAACCAGAAGCCCCGCTCGCGGTGCGCGTGCAGGGCGTCGGCCGACGGCACCATGAAGTACACCCACCACATGCCGAAGGTCAGGGCCGTGCCCGCGATCGCCAGCAGCACCGCGTCCCACGACCAGCCGTGCTCGCCGACGACAGCCGACAGCGAGGCGACCGTCCCGACGACACCCTCGCCGAGGGCGATGATCGCCAGCAGTCCGTAGCGCTCGGCGATGTGGTGCGCGTGCCACGGGGTGCCGCCGCACTTGGTCTCGGCGATCATCGGACCGCCCAGCTCGATGAGCGCCAGCAGCACCCAGCAACCCAGTGTCACCGGCACACTCGTCGGCAGGAACACGGTGCCGACCCAGCCCACCTGGACCACCGCCACGATCCAGACGTACGTCATCGCCGCCGCACGCCGCGACGGGTCCTGCTTCGCGGCCCGTAACCACTGGCCCACCAACGCAATTCGCATCACGACGTAACCGGCGACCAGCACCGCGTTGTCGACGTGGTGGCCGTGCTCGATCGAGGCGTAGAACGCGGGCAGGCCGAGTGCCAGGACCAGTACGCCGACCATCTCGATCATGGTCATCAACCGGAACACCCAGTCGTCGGTGTCGTACGCCGAGGCGAACCAGGTGAAGTTGATCCACGCCAGGCAGATCGCGAAGGTGGAGAACACGAAGCCCGTGATGCCGGCGCCGACGTGGCCCGCGGCCAGCATGTGCGACAGTTCCGACGCCGCGACCCCGAACGCGACGACGAAGGTCAGGTCGAACAGCAGCTCCAGCGGAGTGGCGACGCGGTGCCTTTCGTGCGGATCGCGGCCCCGCATCGGGGTCAGTCGATGCGCGCGCACCTTGTTGTGTGGGTCGGGCGCGTCCTGGTGCGTCCCATCCATGCCGTGTCCCTTCAACGATCCTGGCCCCGTCCGGGCCGCATCACGGTAAGCCTGCCGCAGATCCCCGCCGGCGTCCCACTACCGTGAAGACGTGTCCGCTCCCCCGATCGCCGTCGGCGTCGTCCTTGCCGCCGGCATCGGATCGCGCGTCGGGGCCGACGGCAACAAGGCCTACCTGCAACTGTCGGGCCGCAGCATGGTGGCGTGGTCGGTGGCCGCCGTGGCTGCCAGCCCCGAGGTCGCCCGCACCATCCTGGTGTTCCGGCGGGGTGAACGCGACCAGGTGGTGCGGCTCATGGCCGACGAACTCCCCGACACCCCAGTCGAATTCGTCGAGGGCGGCGACACCCGGCACGGCTCCGAACACAACGTGCTGAGCTACCTCGCGGCGGACATCGATGCCGGCGCCGTCGACGTGGTGCTGATCCACGACGCCGCCCGCCCGCTGGCCGGTGCCGCGCTGATGGACACCGCCGTCACCACGGCACGGGAGCGGGGCGGGGCCATTCCGGTGCTGCCGGCGGGTGACGTGTTGCGCCTGACCGAGGATGGCCTCGGCGCCATCGAGCAGTCGCTGGTCCGGGTGCAGACGCCGCAGGCCTTCCGCGCCGCGCCGCTGTGGCAGGCGTATCAGGACGCGGCCGCCGCCGGTTTCGAGGGCACCGACACCTCGTCGTGTGTGGAGCGCTTCACCGACCTCGAGGTCCACGCGATCGCCGGATCGGCCCAGAACTTCAAGGTGACCTTCGCGCACGATGTGCAGGTCGCCGAGCGCCTGCTCAGCCGGCGCTGACGATCGCATCAAGCAGTTCCCGATCGTGCGTGAGGTCGGCGACGAAGGCGTTGGGATCGCCGTCGACCGTGCCGACCTTCAGGCCGGCGCCCGTCAGCGCCGCGAGGTCCTCGGGATCTGCGCCCAGAGCCAGGGCCGCCGCCGAGAACGCCCGCGGGTACTGCGCGGTGACGAGCTCCGACCGGTCCACATTGCCCAGCACGATGCCCTCTGCGGCAACGCTTTTCACACTGTCGGTCATCGGCAGGACTGGTAGGACGACGTCGTGTTCGGTCAGCCCCGCCGCCACACGTGCGGCCAGATCGGCGGGAGCGAGCGGGTAACGGACGTCGTGCAGCAGCACCGCATGCGCCTCGGCGAAGGGCTCGGGTCCGGTACGCACGGACACATCGCCGAGGCCATGAGCCGCAAGGCATTCCGTTGCGGCGGCGGCCAATCCATCGGCGGCCACCACCGTTACCGGCGCCACGTCACGCACTGCCCGCACGGCCCGCACCAGTGCCGGTGCACCGGCGATCGGCGCGGTGAAGTCGGCCGGTGCCAGGGCCGCGGGCACCGTCACGATCGCCGAGAGAGTCACCGCGCCACCTTAGCGCCGTCAGCGCGCGCCCCCTGGCCGCTCCGGGGAAGTCAGCCGCCGGGCGACGACATCCAGCAGGAAACCCAGCGCACCGATCACCACGATCACTGCCACGACCTGGTCGTAGGCCAGCTGGTCGCGGGCGTTGAGCACCTGGTAGCCCAGACCCGAACGCACGCCGAGCATTTCCGCCGGGACCAGCACCACCCAGGCGATGCCCAGCGCCACCCGCACGCCGGTCTGCAGCTGCCCCCGGATCGCCGGCAGCACCACAGCGGTGATCAGTTCCCACCGGGTGGCGTGGAACGACCGCGCCACGTCCAGGAAGCCCGGGTCGACAGCGCGCACGCCGGCCACGGTGTTGATCAGCACGGGCCACACGGCCGCCACCGCGATCAGGAAGATCACCGGCTCGTTGCCGATGCCGAACACCGCGACGGCGATCGGAGCCCACGACAGCGGCGAGATCATCCGGACGAACTGGACGAGCGGCGCCGCCGCTCGCTCGGCCGTGCCGCTGAGTCCGAGCAGCAGGCCGGCGGGAATGCCGATGACGACCGCCACCGCCAGGCCGATCACCAAGCGCCACAGGCTGATCCCGATGTCGGGCAGCAGCACGCCGCGGGAGAACAGGTCGACGACGGCGGGCGCGACGCGCTGCGGTGCGGCCTGCCGCAGCAGGGAATGCGGAGCGGACAGAACGGTGGTCGTCAGCCACCAGAGGCCGACCGCGACGACGACGGCGCCGACCGGCGGGGCCCAACGGCGCACTGCCGCCGGCGGATCGATCACCGAGCGGGCGGGTGTGGTGGTGGTCATGACAGCTCCAATTGCTCGGTTCGGGTGTAATCGCCGCTGAGGCCGAAGGCGGCCGGACCGCCATGGGCCTGAATGGCATTACGGACGAAGGTGTCGTCGACCAGGTCGCTGTGCACGGTGGCGGGGTCCAGCCGCTCCAGGAATCGCCGGTCGCCGTCGATGACGGTGTCGCGCATGGCCGTCACGAGTTCATCGGTGAAGCTCGGGAACGGGAACGGCTGGAAGCCGAGCCGCTGGGGCTGCCACTCCGGGTGCCGCAGCGGGTAGGGCGCTGTGGGATACGTCATCGCGAGCGTGATCGCCGGTACCGGCTGAGGCAGGTACCGCCCGCCGCCGAGTTTCGCCGCGGCCGCCTTCCGATCGTTCGACAGCGCGAGTTGCGCCGTCACCACCGCGTCCGTGAGCTGTTGCACGGCGGCAGGTCGACTGGCGATGACGTCGTCGCGGGTCACCAGGGCGCAGCAGGCATGGTCGCGCCACACGTCGCCGAGGAAGGTGTGGATGCGCCCGATCTTCTTGGTCTGGGCCATCGCGTTGAACGGGTCGGCCACCACGTAGCCGGCGATGGTGCCGGTGGCCAGTGCCGGCACCATGTCCGACGGGCTCATCACGACGAGTTCGACGGTGCGGTCGGCCCGTGACGCCGAGCGGCGGATCACCGGTTGCAATCCGTTGGCCCGCAACAGCTTCTGCAGCACGATGTTGTGGATCGACCACCAGAACGGGATTGCCAGCTGCGAACCCGCAAGGTCCGGCAGCTCCCGGATGTGCGGTGCGACCGTCAGTGCCGAGCCGTTGGTGTGGTTCCACCCGAGTACCCGAACACCGCCGCCGAGCGCGTAGCGCAGCTGCACCGCCATCGGCATCAGCAGGTGCACGACGTCGAGTTGACGGTTCAGGAATGCCTCGCCCAGCGCCGCCCAACTCCGGAACAGCACCGGCTTGCCGACACCGGCCGGATACAGACCCGCGGAGTGCGCCATCAACAGCGGTGCGGCGTCCGTGATCGGCAGATAGCCCACGCGCAGCGGCCCGCCGGCGGCCGAATCGGTCGTGGCACTGTGCGCCAGGTCGGCCAGGCCGAAGGCGCCACCGGCAGCCGCTGCCGCGGCGATCAGTGCGTGCCGCCGGGAGATCAGCAGCCGGCTCATGCCACCCACAGTTCGGAAACCCGGTAATGGCTGAGGATCTCGTCACGCAGACCCGACTGGTCCGCCTCCCCCAGGCGCCATTGACGCTGAATCCGTCCGCCGTCGGCCAGCAGCACGACGCGCTGCGCCAGGCTCAGCGCTTCTTCGACGTCATGCGTTACCAGCAGCACCGTCACACCCAATTCGGTGGTGAGCGTGGTCAGCCACTGCTGCAGGTCGGCACGTGTCGCGGGGTCCAGCGCGCTGAACGGTTCGTCGAGCAGGAGCAACTGCGGCCTGGTCGCCACGGCGCGCAGGATGGCCACCCGCTGGGCCTGACCGCCGGACAGCTGGTCGGGATAGCGGTCGGCCAGCCCGTCGACGCCGAAACGCCGCATCAGCTCTGCCGCATAGTCCGCGTCGAATCCCTTGCGCCGGTGTGCGAATCGCCGCGCGTAGGACACGTTGCCCTGCACCGAGAGCCACGGCAACAGCAGCGCGTCCTGGAAAACGACTCCGATGTGCGGACGCTCGCCGCCGGCGGGCCAGCTGACGGTTCCCGAGCTCAGCGATTCCAGCCCCGCCAGCACCCGCAGCAGCGTCGATTTCCCGCTGCCGCTACGCCCGAGCACCGCGACGAACTCCCCTGACTCGATGGCGAGATCGATTGCGTCGAGGACGACGCTGTCGCCAAATCTCTTGGTGCCCGCGGTTATCCGAACTGCTTCAGTTCCCACCTGAGTTGTCCTTCCGATGGTGATTGCACGGGCAGAAAGGCTGCTTCGCGGAACCGGCGGTTGGCGGCCGTCCCCGCGCGATAGCCCTGACCACCGGCCAGGGCCGATTCCAGGCGGGTCGCTCCCACCGCGACATTGGCGGCGTCCAGTCGTAGCCGGATCACGTCGGCCAAGTTGGCTTCCCCTGGCGCCGAGGCGAATTCGTAGAGCCGCCGGCGGTTGTCCTCGGCGCGCGCCACCAGGTCGGCGAGGTCGCCGTCGAATTGGGCGGCCAGTGCATCGGTCGCCCGGCCGGCCGCGGTCAGCGCCGCCCCGGTGACGCCGACGCAGAACGCGGTTTGCAGCAGCAGGAACGTCGGCTTGATCCCGCGGACGAACGCGGTGAGGTCGGCGCTGATGATGCGGTCCGCGTTCACCTCGACCTCTTCCAGGCGCAGCGACGTCGACCGGGTACTCCCCAGGGCCATCAGCGTGGGCGCCGGGTCGACCACCACGCCGACCGCGCGCACGTCGACGGCCACGACGTACAGGCGGCCCGTGACGGTCCGTGCCGGCAGGACGATCAACGCATCGTCAAAGACGTTGGATGCCCAGCGGATTGGTCCGTTGAGCCGCAGACCACGACGCGTCTCGCCGGCGAAGATCGGGAGCTGCCCGAGGCCAGCGACGTGCTTCAGACCGGCCGCCATGGCCGTCACACCCGGGCGGTGTGCGGTGAGCAACGTCTCCGACAGGTCCGGCCGGTCGGCGAGGTAGTGAATCGCCATCTGGTGTGCCCAGGCGGAGAACCCGGCGGCGAGGCTCACCGCCGACACCTGCTCGATCACCCGCACGGTGTCGGGCAGGTCTGGCAGCCCGAACAATCCGGCAGCGCCGAGGGCGCGCAGATCGTCACGGACGTCGGTGCGTCCGGCGTCCAGGTCACCGGCCCGGGCGTCCACCCCGGCCGTGACTTCCGCCAGTCTGGTCGCGACGTCGTCGGACACCAGAGTCGTCATTGCCCACCACTTTCCAGTCCGTACAACCGATCAATCGGGGTCTGCACCGCCACGCGCGCCCGCCGTACCGCGTCCTCGTCCGGCGCGTCGTAGAAACACAGGCACTTGTCCATGTCGACGCGCACGTAGGTGCGCAGGAAGCTGACCTCGGGCACCTCCGCGTATTTCGGCGCGTTGGCCTTCTTGCGGCTCAGGTAGCTCTCCATGTCCAGGTCGGCGGGCAGGTCCCACTCGACCAGGTACCCGGCCGTCGGACGGACGGCTTTCAGCTGGTCCAGTTCCGCACCGACCAGTCGCACTTCATGCGGACCGGTCAGTTCGGTGGCCCCGACCGACGACGCGTCGATCTGCAGCGGACCGCCGGCGAGCTCCGCCACCACGAACAGCCGGTGCTGAGCGGTGACCTGTGCCTCGATGAGTTCGCCGCCGGCCCGGTGCACTTCGGCGTCGAGCGTCTTGATGGCCTGGTCGACCTCGGCCCGGCCGGGCAGTCCTGCGATTTCGTAGAGGTACAGCGTCACGGTGTGTTCCTGTTCGTCGGGCGTCGATGACATCACGACGCTCGCATGAACAGACCGGTCTGTCTATCGACGGTTCTCCGCTATGGTGCAGACATGAGCGCGACCCGCACCCGCCGCCCGGACCGGCCGGCGCCCCGCACCGACACCGCCGGGCCAGCCCAGCGGCTGCTCGACACCGCATCGAATCTCTTTGCCGCACAAGGAATTCGCGCCGTCGGCATCGACACGATCCTGCGTGAGGCGGGGGTCGCCAAGGCCAGCCTCTACAGCTCGTACGGGTCGAAGGACGCGTTGGTGATCGCGTACCTGAACCGATTGGATCAGGCTGATCGCAACCGCTGGGAATCGAAGACTTCCGGCATCGCCGGCCCGGTGGACAAGCTGCTGGCGTTCTTCGACCTCGCGGCCGCCGCGGCACGCAAGCGCCAGTTCCGGGGCTGTCTCTACACCAACGCGGCCACCGAATTCCCCGGCGACACCCTGGAACCGGTACGGGCACACCGGTTGTGGATGCGCGGGCTGCTGAGCGAGCTGCTACAGGACGCCGAGGTGACCGACGCCTCGGCGGTCGCCCAGCGCATCCAGCTGATCTACGACGGCGCCCTCACCGCGTCGAAACTCGAGCGGTCGGCGGCGCCCATCGTGCTGGCCCGTCAGATGGCCGCGGAGCTCATCACGAGCTACTTACCCGCAGCCGCCGGCTGAATCCCGATGGCCGCCAGTCGCCGCTCGGAGGCCTCGTGGCGGACGCGCTTGGGCCACCAGAACCACTTGCCCAGCAGCGCCGCGATGGCCGGTGTCATGAACGACCGGACGATCAGGGTGTCGAACAGCAGGCCCAGCGCGATGGTGGTACCGACCTGTGCCATGACCTTCAGGTCGCTGAAGGCGAAGGACGCCATGGTGGCCGCGAAGACCAGACCCGCCGAAGTGACGACCGATCCGGTGCCCGCCATCGAACGGATGATGCCTGTCTTCAAGCCGCCCGGCAGCTCTTCCTTGAACCGGGACACCAGCAGCAGGTTGTAGTCGGAGCCCACGGCGAGCAACAGGATCACCGACATCGGCAGCACCATCCAGTGCAGCTCGAGGCCGACGAGGTGCTGCCACAACAGAACTGACATGCCGAACGACGCACCCAGCGACAGCAGCACGGTGCCGACGATCACGCCCGCCGCCACCATGCTCCGGGTGATGAGCAGCATGATGACGAAAATCAGTGACACCGCGGCAATTCCGGCGATCATCAGGTCGTACTGCGCGCCGTCGTGCATGTCCTTGTACGTGGCGGCGGTACCGGCCAGGTAGATCTTGGAGCCCTCCAGCGGCGTGCCTTTGATGGCTTCCTTGGCGGCCTGCTTGATCGGGTCGACATGGGCGATGCCCTCCGGCGTCGCCGGGTCACCCTCGTGCTGGATGATGAAGCGCACCGACTTGCCGTCCGGCGAGATGAAGTTCTTCATGCCGCGCTTGAAGTCCTTGTTGTCGAAGGCTTCCGGCGGCAGATAGAAGGAATCGTCGTTGAGCGAGTTGTCGAATGCCTCGCCCATCGCCGCCGCGTTGTCCGACGACGCCGCACGCTGATCCACCTGACCCTTCTGGGTCTGATACATGGACAGCATGTACTGCTTCATGTCCTTCATGACCTCGATCTGAGGCGGCATCACCGTGACCATCTCGGCCGTCAGCTTGTCCATCTTCATCAGATCCGGGACGAGCGTCTGGATGTCGTCGGTCATGACGTCGATGCCGTCGAGGGTGTCGAACAGCGCCCGCGTGGACCAGCACATCGGGATGTCGTAGCAGTGCGGTTCCCAGTACAGGTAGTTCCGGATGGGCCGCAGGAAGTCGTCGAAATCGGAGATGTGGTCACGCAGGTCAGCGACGTCGAGCGCCATGTTGGCGGTCTTCATCGACATGTCGTGCGTCGTGGCGGCCATCTGCGTGGTGATGGCCTGCATCTTGGTCATCGTGTCGATGCTGACCTGCATGTCGTTGGCCTGCTGCAGCATGTTGGCCATCGAGTCCAGCTGGTACTTCTCCGTCATCTTCGAGGTGACGGCCTGCATGCCCATGATGAACGGAATCGTGGTGTGCTTGATGGGTTTTCCGTCGGGGCGGGTGATCGTCTGCACCCGCGCGACACCCGGGGTGTGCACGATGGCCCGGGCGATCTTGTTGATCACCAGGAAGTCGGCCGAGTTCCGCAGATCGTGGTCGCTCTGCACCATCAGCAGCTCGGGGTTCATCCGCGAGGCGCTGAAATGCCTTTCCGCGGCGGCGTATCCGACGTTGGCGGTCAGATCGGCCGGGACGTAGCGGCGCGCGTCGTAGTTGGTCTTGTAGCCGGGCAGCGTCACCAGTCCGACGAGCGCGAGCGCCAGCGTCGCGACGAGCACGGGTCCCGGCCAGCGCACCACCAGAACACCGACACGACGCCAGCCGCGGGAGTGGATGGCGCGCTTGGGTTCGAAGCGCCCGAAGCGGCTACCGATCTTGATGACGGCGGGCCCGAGCGTCAGTGCCGCGAGGACGGCGACGAGGGTGCCGATCGCGCAGGGCACGCCCATGGTCTGGAAGTACGGCAGCCGCGTGAAGCTCAGACACAGCATGGCGCCGGCGATGGTCAGGCCGGAGCCCAGCACCACATGCGCGGTCCCGCGGAACATGGTGTCGTAGGCCTGCACCCGGTCTTCTCCGTCGCCGCGCGCTTCCTGGTAGCGGCCGATGGCGAAGATGGCGTAGTCGGTGCCGGCGGCGATCACCATCAGCGTCAGCAGGTTCACCGCGAACGTCGAGAGGCCGATGACATTGGTATCGGCCAGGAACGCGACGACGCCGCGGGCGGCGCCGAGCTCGAGGAACACCATCAGCAGGGTCAGGATCATCGTCATGATCGACCGGTAGACGAACAGCAGCATCACGGCGATCACCACCAGGGTGATGAGCGTGACCTTGGTGACGCTCTTGTCGCCGGCGTGGTGCTGGTCCGACACCAGCGGCGCGCCGCCGGTGACGTAGACATGGAGCCCGGCCGGCGGTTTCGAGTCGGCGACGATCTGCCGGACCGAGGCGACGGAGTCGTTGGCTTTCGTCTCGCCCTGATTGCCACGCAGGTAGACCTGAACGTACGCGGCCTTGCCGTCGGCGCTCTGCGAGCCGACGGCCGTCAGGGGGTCACTCCAGAAGTCCGCGACGTGCTCGACGTGCGCGGTGTTGGCGGTCAGCTTCGCGACGAGACCGTCGTAGTAGTGGTGTGCCTCGGCGCCGAGCGGCTGGTCGCCTTCGAGGACGATCATGGCGTTGCTGTCGGAGTCGAACTCCTGGAAGTTCGCGCCGATCTGCTTCATCGCGATCATCGCCGGGCCGTCCTGGGCGCTCAGCCCGACGGTGTGCTCCTCACCGACCTTCTCCAGCGGCGGGACCAGCGTGTTGGTGGCGACGTTGAGCAGGAACCAGCCGATCACGATCGGCACCGCGAGCACCCAGATCAGGTGGCCGATCTTGGATCGCTCGGTGTTGGTGGCACTCACTCGGGGCACCCTTCCGTCAGGCCCGCCAGGTCCACGGAAATGGAGCTCGTCGGCGTTACAAAATCACTGTCGCGCGAAATATACCTAGCTAACCAAACTTCTATCCATAGCGGTGGCCAAAAAAGGCCTCCGACCTCCCACAAAATGGGACGAATCGGGCACTTTCCGCCCGATTTCGGCCGTAGCGTTGACGGTGTGGAAAATTCTTCGGCCGACACCTTCGGCAAGCGCTACGGCGAGGTGCTGCTGGTCTCCCAGACGCCGACGGGGCCGCAGGTCGCGGTGTTCAACACCTTCCCGCTGAACGACTGCCCGCACGACGCGTGGTCCGCGCTCGATCCGCGGGCCCTCGCCGAGGAGAGCGGCGTCGCCGCCGCTTTGCTCAACGGCCCGCGCTACTGGCTGATGAGCGAGATCGTCAAAACCCGCGACGACGTCGGCGAGAAGAGGACGTTCGGCGGCATCGAGATGCTGCAGCAGGCGACGGTCGAACTGTCGTCGATGAACCCGGCGCCCTTCAGCGTGAACAAGGTCAGCCGCCGCACGGTGTTCGTGTTCGGCGCCGGGCGGCCGGTCTTCGAGCTGCTCGACCCGCACGGGCAGCGCTGGGTCATGCAGTCGTGGAGCCAGACGGTCGACCCGGCGCTGTCGCTGGCGGACCTGCCCGGATTGGGCACGCGGCTGCAGCTGCCCGACGGCTGGAGCTACCGGACCTCGACGCTGACCAGCCCGCTGCGCATCGACACCACGACCGAGGCCGCGCACGTCACGCAGGACAACCTCGCCAACACCTATTCGTTGGCGAGCGCATAATCCTCGCGGCCGTTCCCAAACCTGTCCCTGTGCGTTAAACAGAGACGGGTGCGTTTCTGCCGCGTGGCTGAACTGAAGGAGGCCGGATGGCTTGGGATTTCGAAACCGATCCGGAGTTCCAGGAACTCCTCGACTGGGCCGACGCCTTCGTGCGCGACGAAGTCGAGCCACTCGACCTCATCTGGCCGCACCTGCAGTACACCGCGCTCGACGAGACCCGGCGCCGGGTCGTCGATCCGCTCAAGGAACAGGTGCGCCGAAAAGGCTTGTGGGCCACGCACCTTGGCCCCGAACTCGGCGGGCAGGGCTACGGGCAGCTGAAACTGGCGCTGCTCAACGAGATTCTGGGCCGGTCGCAGTGGGCGCCCATCATCTTCGGCTGTCAGGCGCCCGACACCGGCAACGCCGAGATCATCGCGCACTACGGCACCCCGGAGCAGAAGGAGCAGTACCTACGGCCGTTGCTGAACGGCGAGGTCTTCTCCTGCTACTCGATGACCGAACCGCAGGGCGGCGCCGACCCCACGCAGTTCACGACCTCCGCGGTCCGCGACGGCGACGACTGGGTCATCAACGGGTACAAGTTCTTCTCGTCCAACGCCTCGACGTCCACGTTCCTGATCGTCATGGTGGTGACCAACCCCGACGTCAGTCCCTACCAGGGCATGTCGATGTTCCTCGTGCCGACCGACACGCCGGGCGTCAACATCATCCGCAACTCGGCCATCTATGGGGAATCCGACGGCCACGGCTCGCACGCGCTGATCCATTACGACAATGTGCGCGTACCGAATTCGGCCGTCCTCGGCGGCGAGGGCCAGGCCTTCGTCATCGCGCAGACCCGCCTCGGCGGCGGACGGATCCACCACGCGATGCGCACCATCGGGCTGGCGCAGAAGGCCCTCGACATGATGTGTGAGCGCGCGCTGTCGCGACACACCGCCGGCAGCCTACTGGCCGACAAGCAGGCCGTGCAGGGCTACATCGCCGACTCGTGGGCGCAGCTGCAACAGTTCCGGCTGTTCGTGCTGCACACGGCGTGGAAGATCGACAAGTACAACGACTACAAGAAGGTCCGCAAGGACATCGCCGCCGTCAAGGTCGTGATGCCGACGGTGCTGCACGACATCGCCTGGCGCGCAATGCAAATTCACGGCGCACTCGGGGTCACCAACGAGGTGCCGTTCCTCGGTATGGTTGCCGGCGCCGCCGTGATGGGGCTCGCCGACGGACCGACCGAGGTCCACAAGGTCACCGTCGCCAAGCAGGTGCTCCGGGACTACACCGGCACCGACGAGCTGTGGCCGACGGAATGGCTGCCGGGCAAACGCGAAGCGGCACAGGCGAAATACGCGGAGCACCTCGAACTGGAAGTCGGGAATCTCTAGGCGCTACCGCGTCAGCAACCGGGTCACTCCCCGCATCACCACCCGACTCGCGGCATGCTGCGCCTGCTCGACCACCGACGGGGCAGCCGGCGGGGCAACGGAGCCCAGCCGCGGGAACAGCGCCAGCGCATTGGTGCGGTCGATCTCGCGACGCCCGGCGTCGTCCAGTCCCCCGTATGTCTCGAGCCCGGCCGCGTACAGCTGACTGACCTCGACCGGCGCGAACGGGAAGTCCGAACCGAATGTCACGTGGCCAGGCTTGGCGAACGCCAGCAGCGACGGCAGCGCGGCCGCCGTGGACGACAGCGCGGTGTCGAAATAGAAGCTCGCGAAGTCATCGAGGTGGTCAGCCGGGCTGCCGCCGACGTCACTCGTGATGCCCATCGCCATCCGGTAGGACGCGTATGGGACGAAGCCACCGGCATGGCTCAGGATGAAGCGGATGTTGGGGTAGCGACGGCGAATGCCGTTGCGTACCAGCAGATACGCCGCGCGGCTGGTGTCCAGTAGGAAGTCGGCGGCGAACGGCAGCACGCCGTCGATGACGGGGCCGGGCAACTCGGCCGGGTGGATGAACACCACGGCCGATCGCTTGTCGAGCTCCGCGAACAACGCGTCCTGACCCTGCGCGCCGACATAGGTACCCGCGCTGTTGGCCAGCAGGAACACCCCGTCTGCAGTCAATTCGTCGAGTGCGCGCACGGCTTCGTTGACGGAGGCATCCAGGTGTGGCATCGGCAGTGTGGCGAAGAACCCGAACCGATCCGGCTGGGCGGCAATCAGTTCGGCGCTGTAGTCGTTCACATCACGGGCCAGCGCGGCCGCGTCGGCGGCGGCCGGCAGCATCGTCGTGCCCGGCGCGGACACCGACAGGATGGCGGTGGCGACGCCCAGTCGGCCCATCGCGTCCAGGGACGCGTCCGGAGTCCAGTCCGGCATCGCCCTCCCGCCGGCGTCGGCAATGCCCGCCTTGTCCAATGCCTTTCGATAGTCCGGCGGGACCATGTGGTGGTGCGTGTCAATGCGGTCCATGATGTTTCCTCCTCCGGTGATTCGTGCACGATATTCCGCGCCCACCGCGGAATATCGTGCACAAATCGCGTTATTAGTCGGCGATTCCGGCCCCGGCGAGCGCCGGGACGGTGTCTTCGCGGTGTAGCAATGACTTGACAGCGGTCGTGAACTGCCCGAGCTTGTCGACGCTGGACTGCATCTCGTGGCCCCAGATGCTGATGCCCTGGTGAGTCGTCGGTTTCCAGGTCGATTCGTCAACGATCAGCGGGTTCCATCCGACCTCCCACTCGAAACCCGAGGGGGTGACGGCGTAGTACGACAGTTCGCGGTCGTTGGTGTGCTGCCCGACTCCCAGGGCCATGTCGAACCCCAGTGCTCGCACGCGTTGGTAGCTGTCCGTCAGGTCGTCCAACTCGGCGACCTGAATGTTGAGGTGCTGCACGCGGGTCCGAATCGGGTTGATCGACAGCCGATTCACCGCGGCGATCGCCACGGAGTGGTGGCGCCGGTTGACCCGCAGGAACCGGATCTTGACCTTGACACCGCTCATGGTTTCATCGATGAAGTCGCTGAGTCGGGCGTCGAGCAGCGTGTTGTAGTAGCCGCGGACCTGATGCGGCTTGGTGCTGGTGACGGCGACGTGACCCAGCCCGAATTCGCCGGTGACGAAACCCTTTCCGGCCACCGACAATTGCCCGTCGATGTGCGCTCGGGTGTACAGCTCCTGCGCCAGCCCGTTGGGGCCGGGTATCCGCACCAGACGCTCGACGCCGCGCAGCGCGGCCTCCTCGTCGGTCCCGACGGTGACGGGCACGCCGCACCGGTGCACGCGGCCGAGGATCTCCTCGAAGGTCTCGTGGTCGTAGACCTGCCAGCCCAGCGTGGTGACATCCTCGGCCGGCCCGCGCCGCAGCAGGAACCGGCATTGCTGTTCGTCGAGCCGGAATCGGATCGCGTCGGTGTCGAGGTCGTCGAGGTGCATGCCGATCGCGTCGCGACCGAACCGCCGCCAATCGGCGAACCGCTCCGTCTCGACCACCAGATAGCCGAGTGACACATTGCCGAAGACGCTCATGGCCGGAATACCGCACTGTCCGAGAGGAATTCGTCGACCATCTGGTTGAACAGCTCGGCACGCTCCCACTGCATCCAGTGCCCGGTGCGGCTGGTCATGACCAGTTCGGCGTTGGGCATGATGTTCTGCAGCATGGGCCCGCCCGATGGCCGGTTCACCTTGTCGTCGCGGCCCCACAGGATCAGCGTCGGCGTCTGCAGCGAGGACAGCCGCGCGTCACGTGTCAGGTCCATGCGCCAGAGCGTTCGCAGCGCGAACGGTCCCGACGGCCGGCTCAGCGGCGGATTGGCCACCACCTCCGGGTCGATGGACGCCGTGTAGCGCAGGTCGATCAGCTCGTCGGGTACCGAGTCACCGTCGTAGACCAGGTAATTACGGATGAACGTGGCCAGCTTCTCACGGCTGGGGCCCGAGCCGCCGTAGTACGCCAGCAGGCTGTTGAGACCAGCTGTCGGCAACCCGCGCGTGGTGCCGATACCGCCGGGGCCCATGAGCACCAGCTTGCCGACGCGACCGGGGGTGTCCAGCGCCAGGCGCAGTGCCGCGGCGCCGCCGTAGGAGTTGCCGATCAGATGTGCTGTGCTGATGCTCAATTCGTCGAGCAGCCCCCGCATCGCATCGGCCAGGGAGCCGAACGGATCGGACTTGTCGATGCCCTTCGACGAGCGTCCGTAGCCGGGCATGTCGGGGACGAGGACGCGGTAGCGCTTGGCGAGGGCGTCGATGTTGCGGGAGTAGTTGGAGACGCCGGAGGCGCCCGGGCCGCCGCCGTGCAGCAGCATCACCGCAGGACCCGACCCCGCTTCGGCGACAAAGATCTTCTGGCTGCCGACGGTGACGGTGTGTTCGGTGAGGGTGGTGGTCATGCGCATGCTCCTGTCAGGGTGGTGAGGTTCAGTCCGGCCGGCGGAGCCGGGAGTGGTTGTCCGGAAGAGGTTGCGGCGTAGACGAATCCGTCCGGTCGAAGTACGACGGCGTCGGCCTTGCGGTCACGCAGCCACCGCACCAGACTCGGTTCGGTGATCTGCAGGGCCGACGCCCCGGCAGCCGTCCAGGCCACCGCCCCGGTCGGGACGGCGTTGGTGTGCAGCACCGTCCAGCGCCCGCCGAGCAACTCGTCGAGCAGCAAGCCGCCCACCGTGGGTTGCGGGATCTGCCAGCCCACCGCGGGGTGCGTCGCCGCGAAGAAGCCGTCCTCGTAGTGGGCGTCAGGTATCCACCAGAACTTCTGGCCCGCGGCATTGGCACCGGGAATCCGGGTCAGCGCCCGCACGACGTGATTGCGGATCGCGGCCAGCCAGGGCCGCCGCTCGGTGATGATCCGACCAACCAGCACCGCGCGCCGGGTGACCTCTGTGACGTGCGGTTTGCGTTCTGCGGCATACGAATCCAGCAGTGAGTCGGGCGCCTGACCGCGCAGCACCGCGGCGATTTTCCAGCACAGGTTGGCGGCGTCGCGGACGCCGGCGGACATCCCCTGGCCGATCCACGGCGGCATGGCGTGCGCGGCATCGCCGGCCAGGAACACCCGTCCGACGCGCCAGCGGTCCGCCACCCGGACGTGATGGCTGTAGACGACAGCGCGCATGATCTCGACGTGCTCGGGCGTGACGCCCTGCTCCCGCAACACTTTCCACACCGCTTCGTCGCTGGTGAGCTCCTTCTCGTCCTCGCATCCCCGAGCGGGGTACTCCCACCGGTGATGCCCGAGCGGCGTCGGGCAGTCGACGGTCGGGCGTGCGGGGTTGCAGTGAAACCGCAAGCGGTCGTGGGCATCCCACTCTTTGATCACCTTGGTGTCGATGACGACCCAGCGCTCGCCGTAGGTGCGTCCGCTGTACCCGATGCCGAGCACACCGCGCGTCGCCGACGAGCCGCCGTCCGAGGCAATGACATAACGGGCCGTCACCCGCTTGAAGGCGTCGGCACGCAGGTCGGCGAGAAGCAGCTCGACGTCGTCGGCCCGGTTGGTCACCCGCAGGCATTCATGCTCCAGGAGCACCTCGACGTTGGCGAACCGGGCCACCCCCTCGCGGAGCACGGAGTCGACCGCCGGCTGGTACAGGAACTGCTGCGACGGATGGCCGCAGCCGCGTCCGTAGATCACGGTTTCGATGAAGGGGCGCCCGTCGGCGTCGACGAATGCGACCGGACGGTCGGGCAGCATGTCGCGCTGCAGCCGTTCAGCGAGCCCGACCGACTGCCAGACCCGCAGCACCTCCTCGTCGGTCGAGATCGCCCGCGCCCGACTGTAGATGTCCGGGTCTCGTTCGATCACAACCACCTTGAGGCCGAGTTGGCCCAACAGGTTGGCCGCGGTGGCACCCGTGGGGCCATACCCGACGACCGCGACGTCGTAGGTCTCTGCACTGCTCATTAGGGCCTCCCACTTGTTCTGTAGTGATCGCTACGGTAATGTAGTGATCACTACAGAGTCAAGAGTCGGGAGTGAAAATGACCGAAGCGCCCAAGACCCGCCGCAAGCGGGCGGACGGCGAACAGTCCCGCGAGCGAATCCTGGACGCCGCCAACGAGATTGCTTCCGAGCGTGGCTACGAGGGCACCAGCATCGGCCTGGTCAGCAAGAAGTGCGGCCTGCCCGCCAGCTCCATCTACTGGCACTTCAAGGACAAGGACGACCTGCTGGCCGCCGTGATCGACCGCAGTTTCGAGACATGGCTGAAGGTCTGGGAACTCCCCTCCGACGGCGAGCCACGCGAACGCGTCATCGGCCTCGCCAAGCAGCTCGCAAAAGGCCTGCTCGACAATCCCGATTTCCTGCGCCTCGGCCTGATGCTCGCACTGGAGCGCCGGCCCATCGAACCGAGTGCCCGCGCGCGGTTCCTGCAGGCGCGCGCGCAGGCCACCGAGTCACTCACCGATGCGCTCAGCGAGCTCGCGCCGGGTCTCACCGACGCCCAGGTCCGGCTGCTGGTGAACTACTCCATCGCCGGCGCCGACGGACTCTTCATCGCCAAGGAACTCGGCGGCGATTCGGTGGACCTGCTCGAGTTGTTCGAGATGCACGCCAACGCCATCTATGACACGGCGATGCGGATGCTCGCCGAGAACGCGCAATGACCGCGATCGCCGGGGCCACCGCGCCAATCGTCGCCGCCGTCGCAAGATCAGGGAGCGTGGCCTACGCCGAGGTCGTGTCGTCGATTCCGGCGTACTCCGCCGGCCCGGACATCCGGGCCGGCGTCGACGATCTCATCGAAACCACCTGTACCGCAATGCAGAACGCCGGCGCCCGGCATGCGAAGGTCATCTCACTGCTCAGCCCCTCCGCGTCGACGCGGAACACCGTCTACTGTCTGGTCGACGGTGCCGCCGATCACGGGGCCATCGAACGAGACATCCGCGCCGCGGTCGCACGGATCAGCGCCTACGTGCCCGGTTTCCAGCTCAAACAGGCTGTGCAGTTCGAAAGCATCGGCCCGATCCGAATCCCGGAAATCGGCGCCTTCGCGGGCACCAAGGTGACCGCACTCGTCGAGGTCACCACTGAAAATCTCGGAGCCCCAACATGATCTACATCAGCGACGTCACCCTGCGTGACGGCATGCACGCCGTCCGGCACCAGTACACCATCGCGCAGGCCGTCGCCATCGCGACGGCGCTCGACGCCGGGGGCGTCGCCTCCATCGAGGTCGCGCACGGCGACGGACTGGGTGGGTCCAGTTGTGTCTACGGCTTCGGCGCCCACACCGACCTGGAGTGGATCTCCGCCGTCGCCGCCGCGGTGTCCCGGGCGCGGATCGCGACGCTGATCCTCCCCGGCATCGGTACCGTGCGCCGGTTGCGCGACGCGCATCGCGCCGGCGTCACCGTCGTCCGTGTCGGTACCCACTGCACCGAGGCCGAGCTCTCCGCCCGCCATCTCGCCGCCGCCCGCGAGCTCGGCATGGACCCCGTCGGCTTCCTGATGATGAGCCACCTCGCCACGCCGGCGGTCCTCGCCACGCAGGCGAAGCTGTTGGAGAGTTACGGCGCCACCTGCGTCTACGTCGTCGACTCCGGCGGGGCGATGACGATGCGCGACGTCGCCGACCGCGTTGACGCACTGCGCCAAACCTTGGACCCTGCAACAGAAATCGGCATCCACGCCCACCACAATCTGTCTCTGGGAGTGGCCAATTCGATCGCCGCGGTCGAGCACGGCGCCAACCGGGTCGACGCGTCGTTGACCGGGATGGGCGCCGGAGCCGGCAACGCACCGCTGGAAGTCTTCATCGCCGCGGCCACCAAGCTGGGCTGGGAGCACGGCTGCGATCTGCATGCGTTGCAGGATGCCGCCGACGATCTGGTGCGGCCGCTACAGGACCGCCCGGTGCGCGTCGACCGGGAGACCCTGACGCTCGGCTACGCGGGCGTGTACTCGAGCTTCCTGCGGCACGCGGAGATTGCCGCCGAACGCTTCGACGTCGACACGCGAACGCTGCTGGAAGAAGCGGGGCGACGCGGACTCGTCGGTGGGCAAGAGGACATGCTGGTGGATATCGCGCTGGACCTCACCGGTGGTCGCCGGCGTTGCTGAGACCAGGTAGCCCCCCGGCCTAGGCGTCCATCCGGTCCGCGAGACCAACTGCACGGCGATATTCCGCGGCAATCTCCGCCATCCAGTTGGTCTCGGAAACACCGTCAGGTCAACGAACGCCGCCCTCCCCCGTGCTACGCCACCAGTTCCACCAGCGTCGCGTTGGCGGTGCCGCCGCCCTCGCACATGGTCTGCAGGCCGTAGCGAATTCCGTTGTCCCGCATGTGGTTGATCATGCGAGTCATCAGCACCGCGCCGGACGCGCCGAGCGGGTGCCCCAGCGCGATCGCGCCACCGAGGGGATTGAGCGCCGCCTCGTCGGCGCCGGTGTCGGCGAGCCAGGCCAGCGGTACCGGGGCGAACGCCTCGTTCACCTCGAAGACACCGATGTCGCCGATCTTCACACCGGTCTTGCGCAGCACCTTTTCGGTGGCCGGGATCGGGCCCGTCAGCATCAGGACCGGGTCGGCGCCCGTCACCGCACCGCCGACATACCGCACCAGCGGGGTGAGGCCGAGCTGCAGCGCGTTCTCCAGCGTCATCACCAAAAGTGCTGCCGCACCATCGGAAATCTGCGAGGAGTTGCCGGCGTGGATCACGCCGTCCTCCTGGAATGCCGGCTTGAGGCCACCCAGCTTCTCGACCGTCGTCCCGCGCCGGATGCCCTCGTCCTCGTGCACCACACCACCGTCCTCGGTGAACACCGGAACGATCTGCGTGACGAACGCGCCCGAATCCTGTGCAGCCGCGGCGAGTTCGTGCGACCGCGCCGAGTACTCGTCCAGCCGGGCCCTCGACAGACCCCACTTCTGCGCGATCATCTCCGCCGAGATGCCCTGGTTGAAACCGAAACCGTCATACCGGGCAAGCGCTTTCGGCCCGTACGGCTCGCCGGTCTGGCGGGCCGCACCGAGCGGCACCCGGCTCATCACCTCGACACCGCCGGCCACCACGACGTCCTGCTGACCGGACATCACCGCCTGGACCGCGAAATCCAGTGCCTGCTGCGACGATCCGCAGGCCCGGTTGACCGTCGTGCCCGGGATCGACTCGGGCCAGCCGGCCGCGAGCACCGACCAGCGGGCGATATTGCTCGACTGGTCGCCGACCTGCGAGACACAGCCCCACACCACGTCGTCGACGAGTTCGGGGGCCACTCCGGACCGCTCCATCAGTTCGTTCAACACCACGGCCGACAGGTCGGCGGCATGCTGGCCGGCCAGTCCCCCGTTGCGCTTGCCGACGGCGGTCCGCACGGCCTCGACAATGACGACTTCACGCATGGTCGCTCCCTGATCCATAGACATCGCCGATGGCACCGGCGGCCCGCAGGCCGGCGATATCTTCAGCGCGGTAACCCAATTCGCCGAGTATCACATCTGTGTGCTCGCCCAGTCCGGGGATTGCCCCCATGTTCAGCTCCAGGCCGCTGATCACCGGCGGCGGCAACAACGCCTCGATGGGGCCATTCGGGGTGCTGACCTGACGCCACCGGTCGCGGGACTTGAGGTGCGGATGTGCGATCACCTCACTGGGCAGGTTGTACCGCGAATTGCCGATGCCGGCGGCGTCGGCGATCCGCTGGATATCCTCGAGATCGCGCTCAGCGCACCAGGATCCGATGGCGGCGTGAAGCTCGTCGCGGTGCGCGCAGCGGTCCGAATTACTCGCGAATCGAGGGTCCGAGGCGAGGTCGGGCCGCTCGATGATCTCCCGGGCCAGGCGCTGCCATTCCCTGTCGTTGGTCGTCCCGAGAACGACGGTCTGTCCGTCGCGCGTAGCGAACGCGCCATATGGTGCCACGGCAGGCGATGCCATCCCGAGTGGCTGCTGGTTCACGCCCGAGTGCTGGGTGTAGGTCAGCGGGTAACCCATGATGTCGGTCATCGTGTCGAACAGGCTCACCGCGACCGACGGCGCCGCACCGACAGAGACACCACGGGCGCGGCCCAACAGCAGCGCCATGATGGACAGCGCCGAGTACAGGCCGGTGGAGATATCGGCGACGGGCGGACCCGGCTTGGCCGGCATGCCCGGGAAGCCGGTGGCCGCACATGACCCGGATTCCGCCTGCACCAACAGGTCGTACGCACGTTTCTGGGAAAGGGGTCCGCCCGGCCCGTAGCCATCGATCTCGACGGGAATCACCTGCGGGTGCCGCCTGCCGAGGTCCTCCGGTGACAACCCCAGTCGCGCGGTGGCGCCCGGCGCCAGGTTGGAGACGAACGCGTCGGCCCGGTCGAGCAACTGGTGCAGCACCGCAATGCCCTTGTCGGACTTGAGGTTCAGGCTGATCGACTGCTTGCCCCGGTTGGCCCACACGAAATGCGCCGCCTGGCCGAGCACCACGTCGTCGTAGTCGCGGGCGAAGTCGCCGCCTCGGGGATTCTCGACCTTGATCACGCGGGCGCCGAAGTCGGCCAGCACGCGCGTACACATCGGCGCGGACACCGCCTGCTCCATCGCGACGACGGTGATCCCGGCCAGCGGCAGCGACTGCGCTTCGGTCACGCCCCTCACATAACCATGTCGCCGCCGGTCGGCGCGCTGCGACCCCGTTCAGGAGTCCGACGCACAGGTCACGTCGACGTAGACGTTGTTGATCATGCGGGTGTCCGCGCGCTGGGTCGGGTCCGCGAGATTCGGCAACCCGTGCACGCCCGTCACCGTGCAGGCGGACAGCGGAGCGCTCGGGGCCCCGTCGACCTGCACGTTGTAACCCTCGCTGCGCAGCGTGGAGACGACGTCGGCGCCGTTGTTGCCGGACGCACTGGCGGCCTGCGCCGGGCCGGCGGCGGTCAAGGTGGCAGCGGCCAGCGCCGCGGCGGCGGTGGCGAAGAAAGCGATCTTGCTGATCATGTCGATGTCCCTTCACGGTGGTTTCTGACGTCGTCCAGACTCGAATCGGCCGACAAGGGTTCCCCGGAGGAACGATGAAGATTCGTTAAAGAACGCGGCGCTGACCTGGTCATCCGGTCGACCGCACCACCGCGCGGGTGCACTATGAGCAGGTGAACGGCACTGAACCGACGCCGAGCCTGCGCGCGCTGGTCGTCGACGACGAGGCGGCGCTGGCCGATGTCGTGGCCAGCTACCTCAAGCGCGAACAGTTCGAGGTACGAGTCGCGGCCGACGGCCCGTCGGCTCTTGTCGCCGCCCGCGAACTCGACCCCGACGTCGTGGTCCTCGACATCGGACTGCCGGGCCTCGACGGCATCGAGGTATGCCGACAGCTTCGGGTGTTCTCCGACGCGTACGTCGTGATGCTGACGGCCCGCGACACTGAGATCGACACCATCGTGGGGCTGTCGGTCGGCGCCGATGACTACGTCACCAAACCGTTCAGTCCCCGCGAGGTCGTGGCCCGGATTCGGGCCATGTTGCGGCGGCCCCGCCGTGCCCCCGAATCCGTCCCCGAGACGGGGACACCGCCACGCGTGTTCGGGGAGCTGCACATCGACACCGACAGCCGACAGACTCTGCTCGGCGGCGCCCCGATCATGCTGACCCGCACCGAGTTCGACGTACTGGCCGCGCTGTCGTCGCGCCCGCGGCAGGTATGGACGCGACATCAACTGCTGGAAGCCGTGTGGGGCGAATCGTGGTTCGGCAACGACAACGTCGTCGACGTCCACGTCGGCCATCTGCGTCGCAAGCTCGGCGACAACTCGGCCGAGCCGCGCTACGTCACGACGGTCCGCGGCGTCGGGTACCGGATGGGAGAAGGCTGATGGCCCAGAACCATCCGCGCAGCAAGCACGGCATTCGGAGTCGCCTGCTGGTCACCAACGCGGTCGTCGTCATCGCGGCCATCGCCACCACGACGACCGTCGCCCTCATCATCGGCCCGCCGATGTTCCGCAAGGTGATGCAGGACGTCCTCGTCCCGGGGCGCACCGGTCCGCATCCCTATGAGCACGCCTTCCGGCAGGCGACCGCCGTCTCGGTGGGAATGTCGCTCGCGGTGGCCGCCACGACCGCGCTGGCACTGAGCTGGTACCTGAGTCGGCGGATGCACCGGTCGACGGCCGAACTCGCCGCCGCCGCCACCGCGGTCGCCGACGGGAACTACGACATCCGCGTCTCACCACCCCACCTGGGCACCGAATTCGACGCCATCGCAGACGCTTTCAACACCATGGCCGAGCAGCTCGGCTCCGTCGAAACCACCCGGCGTCAGCTGCTGGCCGACCTGGCGCACGAGCTTCGCACACCCGTCTCCGTCATCAACGCGTATCTCGAGTCGATCGAAGACGGCATCCATCCCCTCGACGCGACCACGATCGGCGTGCTGCGCGACCAGACGCGTCGTCTCGCCAGGCTCAGCTCCGACGTACGGGCGCTGTCCGACGCCGAACGCGACATGGCGCTCGTAGACAGGCAATCCGTCGCACCCGCAACGCTGATCGGTGCGGCCGTCGACGCCTTCGCCGCGCCGTACCGCGCGAAAGGCGTTGCGCTGACATCGGATATCGATCCCGGACTGCCCGATCTGTGGGCCGACCCGCAACGCCTCGACCAGGTGCTGGCCAACCTGCTGACGAACGCACTGCGGCACACCGATACCGGCGGCACGGTGCAGGTGACGGCCACGCACGCCGGCGGTTCGGTGCAGATCCGGGTATCGGACGACGGTGACGGCATCGCCGCCGAACATCTGCCGCGGTTGTTCGAGCGGTTCTACCGCGCCGACTCGGCACGCGACCGCGCACACGGCGGTTCCGGCATCGGGCTGGCGATCGCGAAGGCCCTCGTCGACGCCCACCACGGCCGGATCACCGCGACCAGTGCCGGTCTCGGCACGGGCGCGACGTTCACCGTGGAATTACCCAGCCGCGCAACGGCGCTCGCGGGGTCACGCGAGTCCTGACCAATCGCGCCTGCGTGAACGTCTAGCGCGGCCAGTTCGGGTTCGGCGGATAGCCCGGATCGGGATTGCCGGACGGCGGGTAGCCCGGATACCCCGGCGGTGGGTAGCCGGGATAACCCTGTTGCGGCGGCGCGGGATACGACGGTCCGCCGCTCTGCCCGCCCCGGCGGCGCAGCATCACAACAATGAACACGACGAGGCACGCCACCCCGAGCGCGACGAAGACGACGATGGGCCACGACCAGCCGCTGGGCGGCGCGCTCACCCAGATCCGGCTCGCTCCGGGACACCGCACGGTCACCGGCCCGCGGTCGAGCGGCAACTCCCCGACGGCCCGGTAGTACTTGCCCCGGGGGATCAGGAAAATCCGCTTGCCACCGAATCGCTTCTCGTCGTGCGCCCCGGTGAACGGCTCCAACGGCTCGGTCTGGCCGCGAGATGTCGTTGCCGTGCAACGAATGTTCGACTGCGATCGGTCGAGATACACGACGTGGACACGCTCGGTGGGCGTCACCACGTCGCCCGATCGGATCAGTTCGGCCGGGTCGTCCTTGGCACCAAGGAAGATCACGACCGCCAGCGCCAACATCCCGAACCCGAACAGCGTCCCGATCACTCTGCCGATCGGGCTCTTTCCCCCGCTACGCCCCATGGCCCGATTCTCACACGGACTCGCCCACCGATCGCACCGCATCGTCGCTGGTTGTGGTTCGGCGTTCGGCGATGGCGGCGAGCCGCAGCGTGCACTCCCGGTTGCGCGGCATGACCGCCGCCAGGGCCACCTTGTCCGGTATCCAACGCATCGGTAGTCCAACCGGCACCTCGGCCATCTCGATGAGGCAGCCGCCGGTCGGCGTATCGGACAACCGAAGGAAGATGCGCGCCCGGCCGAAGACGCCGGCACTGGCGAGCAACACCAGCTCCTCCAGTGGGCGGCAGTCCTCTACTTCAGTGACGTCGTTGACGAGGAACGGCCACACCCCGATCGAGTGCTGGATGCGGCTGCCGACGGCGGGCCAGCCGGCGTCGACGGCGCGCATCCGACTGTTGCCCACCACCCACTGGGAGTACGTCCAGCCGTCGGCGATGACGTTCCAGACCTCCTGGCGGGTCGCGGTGCTGTGCCGCCGCACGGCCAGGCCGCTGTCAAGCACGTTGTCAGCCATGCGATTTCCTTTCAGAGCCTGAAGACCCGTTTCGCTGTGCCGCCGACGAAGCCACTGTCGTTATGGCCCTACGAACGGACGGCGAAGTAGGCGAGGAAGACGATCAGTGCCGTTGCCAGTAGAAGCCAGACGACCACGCCGACCTTGATGGTGTGCTCCGTCTCGTCGTCGGGTTGAGGCGATCCTTGGGGCGCGACGCCCCATTCACCCACCGCAGACGGGTTCGACGGGACGACGGCATTCGGGGTCCGGGCGTCGTCGGGTGCGGAAAATGGATCGTGGCTCATGGGGCGGATTTACCCGTGGGACCCCGTTGACAAACAGGAGTGCACGACCGGGCGCCGGACAGCGGCGTAGTCGCCCATGTCCGGCGCCCGGAACCAGTGTCGGGATTCCGCGTCAGACCCGACCCGCCCGCCGGTTCTGCTTCTCGGCGTCGGCAAGCACCTCGACCTGCTCAGCCTGCTCGCGCTTGGCTGCCGCGGCAGCGCGCTTGTCGCGGACATCCTCGAGTGCGGCTTCGGCCGCAGCCGCCGCCTTCTCTTCGGCTTTGTTGATCCGTTGCAGCCGTTGCCGTTCAGCGGCTTCGACGGCTTCCTTCTTCCGATCGGCCTCGGCCCGGCTAGCCTTGGCGGCCTCGGCAATGCGCTTGTCGGCCGCTTCCGCCGCCTGCCGCTTACGCTGCTGCGCGCGCTCCCGGGCATCGGACACCGCGTCCTGCTTGGCGGCCACGGCTTCGTCGCGGTCGTCCGCGACCTCTGCCAGCGAGTCCTCCAGCTGTGCGCCCGCCTCTTTACGCCGTTGGGCCGCATCCATGCTCCGCACCACCGCTTCGGCACGGACCTCGCTTCGCCGGGCCAGGGCCGCACCCCGCCTGCGCAACGTGGAATCGCCGAGCACTCCGCCGACGGCAGCATCGAGCCCGCCAAGTGACCGCTCATAGATCAGCCGAGCGGGTGCTTCGGCGTCCAAGCGGGTGATCCATCGATCCTCGATGAACTGCAGCGGAAACCGGGCCAGGCGGTATTGCATTCGCAAAACCTGTAACGGCAATTCGGTGATGCTCACGATATCTCCTTGTTTGTCAATGTCTTTCAGGGCAGGTTGGTTCGGTCGGTGAGGGTCTCGGCGCGTTCGCGAAGGCGACGGGCCTCGGCTTGCTCTTCGTCCGCCGCTTTCTGCGCGGCGCGGTGTTCGGCGAGCGCGTCACCCGCCTCCCGGCCGGCTGCCGCGGTCTCGACCGTTTCCCGGATCTCCGCCTGCCGTTCCTCGCGCTGCTCCTCGACGCTCGCGCGAACCTGCTCTTCGGCAGCGCGATGACGCGCCGTCTGCGCTGTCTGCTGAACCTGGGACACCTGCTGATCCCGTGCTGCCTGCTCTGCGGCCTCGGTGCCGGACCGCACCACCCCTCGGGCACCAGCTGCCTGATGGTGCGCCGAAGACAACAGACCGGTGGCGGAGTCGGCCTCGGCGTCCGCGACGGCCTCGATGGCGTTGGCCTCTTTGCGGGCCCGCGCCTGGGCCTGCTCCAGTTGCCCTTCCGCGGTCAATGAATCGTTGCCGGTCACTGCGCCGGCGATCTCTTTTGCTTTGCCTTTGATCGAATCGATCAGGCCTTTACGTGCCTCATCAGCTTTCTCATGTTCGCCCATGACCTGTGCCATGCTCGTTTTGTGCGTTCTTCAAACACCGTTCCGGCGAGTCAGGGTCGCCTCTGGCGCGCGAACAGCGCGCTGAACAGGCACGGACCATCGATCGAGGCTCGCGATCGGGCACGTGTGATTTGAATCAACCCGGGCATTCCGGCGAGCGGCGGCGACGGCATCACCGGAGAGCGTTACTCGTGTCCCGGTCCCATGCCCGGTGCAGCCCGAGTGCCGCTGTCAGGCGCGCGATGAAGTCCTTGTCGACATCCTCGCCGAGCTCGACTCCCGGAGCCTTCAGCGGGAGCTTCGCCGCTTTGAGTACCGCGTCGCCATCACCCCACGCCGCGAGAACTTTGAAGTGCCGGAAGGTTTCCTGCAACAGAACGACCAGCCTGGCGTCGCGCAGTGGTTTTGTCCCCGCGGCGACGACGAGGGCGTCGACTTCGATCGAACGGACCGTGGCCAGAGTTCGGTCCACGGTCACCTGGCGACGGCCGGCCTTCAACACCCCGCCGGTCGGGGCGATGACCAAGGCGGCCGCGCCCGCGGCGGTCGCGGCCTTCACGAGTTTGGCCACGCCCGCGAGGTCTGAACCCGCATCGGCGAGAATGCCGATCTTCCGGCCGACGATCGGTCCTGGTTCCGTTGTCACCTGCGCCAACGCCGGTGACAACGGAACATCCTCGGCGGGACGGCCTTTCGGTGCCGGCAGCCCGAGCGCAGCCGCGACCTTTTCGCAGAGCGCGGAATCGACGTTGGCGAGCACCTGCAGTTCGCGTTCTTTGATGCCTTGTTCGTAGACCTTGCCCAATTCGAAAATGAAGGCGTCGGCGAGGTGTGACTGTTCCACCGCACTCAAACTGCGATAGAAGAGGGTCGCCTGGCTGAAGTGGTCGTCGAAGGAGGCCGGCTGTGCACGGACCGCTTCTCCCTCGATCCGTCGCGGAAAGTGGACGTAGGCACCATCTTTCGCTTCTGCTGGGCGAGGCTCGTCACCGTCGATGCTGTTCGGGCGATACGGCGCCAGGCCGGTGTGGATCGCCGTCTGATGCATCCCGTCGCGCAACATGTCGTTGACCGGGCAATGGGGCCGGTTGATGGGCAGCTGGGTGAAGTTCGGGCCACCCAGGCGCGTGAGCTGGGTGTCGACGTAGGAGAACAGGCGGGCCTGCAGCAGTGGGTCATTGGTGGGCTCGATGCCGGGCACCAGATTACCGACGTGAAAAGCGACCTGTTCGGTCTCTGCGAAGTAGTTCGTGGGGTTGCGGTTGAGCGTGAGCTTGCCGACCAGTTGGACCGGCGCCAGTTCTTCCGGCACGAGTTTGGTCGGATCCAGCAGGTCGATGCTCTCGAACGTGTCGGTGCCGTCATCGGGCAGAATCTGCAGTCCCAGTTCGTATTCGAAGAAGGCGCCCGCTTCGATCCCGTCGGCCAGATCACGGCGGTGGAAGTCCGGGTCCACACCGGCGGCGATCTGCGCTTCCTCCCACACCAGGGAATGCACGCCGGCGGCCGGCTTCCAGTGAAACTTGGCCAGGCTGGTCTTGCCGGCCGCGTTCGTCAGCCGGAAGGTATGTACGCCAAAGCCTTCCATGGTGCGGAACGAGCGCGGAATGCCGCGATCGCTCATGTTCCAGAAGACGTGGTGGGTGGTCTCGGTGTGCAGGGAGACGAAGTCCCAGAACGTATCGTGTGCCGACTGTGCTTGGGGGATTTCGCGATCCGGGTGCGGTTTGGCCGCGTGCACGACATCGGGAAACTTGATGCCGTCCTGGATGAAGAAGACCGGGATGTTGTTGCCCACCAGATCGAATGTGCCTTCGTCGGTGTAGAACTTGACCGCAAAGCCGCGGGTATCACGCACCGTGTCGGCAGAACCGCGCGATCCCAGCACAGTGGAGAAGCGCACGAAGACGTCGGTGGTCGTCCCCTTGCGTCCCAGGAACGCTGCTCTCGTGAACGACGAAGCGGTGCCGTACGACTCGAAGACCCCGTGCGCCGCAGCGCCGCGGGCATGCACCACGCGCTCGGGTATGCGCTCGTGGTCGAAGTGGGTGATCTTCTCGCGAAGATGGAAGTCCTCCAACAGCGACGGGCCGCGGGGACCTGCCTTCAAGGAATGGTCGGTGTCGGTCAGGCGCAGTCCCTGACTCGTCGTCAGGAACTGCCCCGACTGGGCGCGCGCCGGTTCGTCGCCCTGCGTTCCCGCAGGGCCGACACCGGCGGGGGCGGACTGGTCACGCTTGCGGCGAGGGGGCATGGGTGTCTCCTGACGGAACGAGAAACGCTACAACCAAGCGCACGGGACTGCCCCGAGCCTCAGAACCCCATACCCAAACCCGCTGCGATGCAAACTTCTTCGTTGCGCGTCGCCCTTACACCGGATTCTCGTGCGCCACAGCGCGGTAGCTGCGTGCCCCTGCTCGATCCACGGCCGCTCTGACAAGGCCGAAGACCAGGCCCTGCACACCCGCGGCCAACAACGCCTGGCTGCCCGAGCGGTTCAGATCCTTGGGGTCTGGAGGTCCCTCGCCCGAGTCGTCGATCCGCTCCCACAGCACACTGAAGACCTTGCCGGCCACCAGGCCGCCCACCACGCTGAACGCAGCCGACAGCGGCAGATACAGCGACTTCGATAACTTGCTCATCGTTCTCCTTGGCATATCTGACGGCCCCCGACTGATCCGAGCCGTGGCTGAGAGTTACCCCGAGTGCGGCCACGTCAATCGCCACACGTCTCGGCGGCAGCCCAACGCCAAAGGCGTGGAGGCGTCAGGACACTCGCCGAGATCGCACGATGGGCCGGAACGAATCGGCATCGGCGGCCGCCCAGTCGAAGGCCCAGCTTTCCGGCGCCTGCTCGATGAGTTCACCGGGCGCCAACCATTCGTAGAGTTCCGCGTACGAGACCTGCTGGGTGGCCGAGACTTTCTTGCGCAGCAGATGCGGCGACAGCATTGCCGGATCGGCGATCCCCATCGAGCCCATGATTTTCATTGCCTGCTCGACAGTGGCCTTCTGGTAGCGATACACGCGGGCGCTCTTGTCGTCGACGTCCAGAGCTCGCGCCCGTCGCGGGTCCTGAGTGGCGACCCCGACCGGGCAGTGATTGGTGTGACAACGCTGCGATTGGATACATCCGATCGCCATCATCATGGCGCGCGCAGCGTTGGTGTAGTCGGCGCCCTGAATGAGCCGTTTGATGATGTCATTGCCCGCGGCTACCTTGCCGCTGGCGCCGATGCGGATGACGTCGCGCAGACCGGTACCGACCAGTGCGTTGTGCACCGTCATCAATCCATCGGTGAGCGGAAGCCCGACGTGGTCCTCGTATTCCAGTGGCGCAGCGGCCGTTCCGCCCTCGGCACCGTCGACGATGATGAAGTCGGGAGTCACCCCCTCGGCGCGCATCGCTTTGCAGATCGCCAAGAAGTCCACTCGAGAACCCACGCACAGTTTGAATCCCACCGGCTTGCCGCCGCACAGTTCGCGGAGCCGACCCACGAACTGCACCAGCTCGCGTGGCGTCGAAAACGCCGAGTGCGCAGCGGGACTCACACACTTCTCCCCCGCGGGCACCCCACGATATTCGGCGATCTCCTTGCTCACCTTCGACGCGGGCAGCACACCGCCCACGCCCGGTTTGGCACCCTGGCTCAGCTTGAGCGAGACGCATTTGACCGCATCGTGTGCGGCCTTGTCGGCGAACTGGTCAGGGTCGAAGTGTCCGTCGGCGGTGCGCGCGCCGAAATACCCGGACCCGATCTCCCACACCACATCCGCGCCCCCGAGATGGTAGGGCGTCAAACCGCCTTCGCCCGTATCGTGCGCGAAGCCGCCCCGTTGCGCCCCGGCATTCAGGGCCTTCAACGCGTTGGCCGAGAGCGCCCCAAAACTCATCGACGACACGTTCAGCAGTGCCATGTCATAGGGCTGGGTGCAGTCCGGGCCTCCGATACGAACCCGGTAGGGCTGCGGCGGGGGCTCGACCGGCGCGGTCGAGTGCACCAGGTACTCGTACCCGGCCTCGTCGACATCGCGTTCCGAGCCGTACGACAGTTCGGCCGCGGTCCCCTTGGCCCGCTCGTAGATCAGTGAGCGGATGTCGCGGTCGAACGGTCGGCCGTCAAAGTTGCGTTCGATGAAGTACTGCTGCAGTTCCGGACGCACCGCCTCCAGCAGGTACCGGATGTGCCCGATCACCGGGTAGTTGCGCAGCACCGAATGACGTCGCTGGGTCACATCGAAAACGCCGACGGCGGCCAGCCCACCTACTGCCACCGCGGCAATCCACCACACCCAACCACCGAACAGCCCAGTCACGGCAAGGCCTGCCGCAACGGCGACCAACGCCGCGACGATTCCGAACCGAATCACATCAACCTTCTTCTTCACTTGGCGATCCACTGTCGGCCTCATACCCCAGAATCAGCCGTTTCAGGCGCCGCTTGCCTGTGGATCCGGTGCGACAAGCCGCGCGGTGTGCCGACGGCATCGCCGGCAGAGGCGTTCGTCCGGGTGGACGGGACATTCCTGACCGCGTCGGCCGTCGAGGTGCAAGACAGTCGGCCGACCCCTATGCGGCCGCCATGACCTGGCAATGTCGGAAATGGTTGTGAATCAAATATGAATTTGACAAGGCGCTCTTTATGCGTCACGTATGAGCATCTCGACACGCATTCGATCCTGGCTAGAATCGAATTCTAAGATAAAAGCAGATAATCCGTCGTGAATTCTGGAAGGGAATTGAATTGTGGGCGTCGGTATGACCAAGAGCCTCGTGGTTGCATCTGTGGCGATCGCATTGAGTTTGGGCTCGTCGGCGTCGGCGCTGGCCGCGCCCGAGGTACGGGCATCGGCCCAGGCCACGATCGCCGATCTGGAAGCGCGAGGACTTCGACCGATACTCAACAAGATCGGCAACGCACCTATCGAGCAATGCACCGTTATCGCGGTGCGCAAGGGCACCGCTGTCAAGCACTCCTGGATACAGCGAGGCCCAACCGGGAACGTCGGCAATCTCGTTCGGTACAAGACTGCGTACGTGGATCTCGACTGCAAACAATGAAAGATGGCGGCAGAGTATTTGAACCGCAATTTGCAGGTTGATAGTTGAATCAACGGTCAATTATTCGGCGTGAGGCCCGGGTGCGATCTCCTGTCCGCCAACACTGGATGTTTTCAGAGCCGTGGCCGATGCCCCAGAGACCGGTGGACAAACAGCTATTGCGCCATTCCGACGACCAGGTGACACAACCAACGAGAGTTTTCGGATCGCTCAGTCGTCGGCGAGTATGAGCGAGACCATGGTGTCGAGTCGGGCGAGCAGCGACTGGCAGGTCAACCGCGTCGTTTGGACTTGAAGCAGCGCTCCCCAGAACATCGTTTGGAGGGCCGCAACGACTTCCGGCCAGGCCCCACTGCCCGCCGTGGCGGCTATCCGCCGGTGCAACTCTTCACCGATCCGGATCCGAATATCGAGTACCGTACCGTCGTCGCTCAGTAGGGACCTGTTGCACGCCAACGCAAGGTCAGGCTGGTCCGCGCAGAGCAGAGTGATCATCCGCAACTGTTCACCAACACGGCGGCGTGGGGGCATCGTCGGATCAACCGTCAGCGGCAGGCGCCTCATTCGATCGAGGTAGAGCCCCGCGAACACTGCATCGACCGATGGGAAGTGGGCACACAGCGTTGACTGAGTTATCCCGGCCCGGCGGGCAAGTTCGGGCGCTGTGGGCAACTTCCTCGCGTGGGGCACCTCATCGAGCAATGCTGTGGCCGCACCGAACACCCGTCGCTGCATCATCGCATGTCGGCGATCCGGATCATGCCAGTATCCGTCATGCAGCATCGATGTGCTGGACATATGTCCAGTTTATCCGAGAGACGCATGCGGCGCAATCCTGCGGTTAATTTCGCTGATAGACAGGCAATACCCCCACGTCTCGATAGACAACGCACGGCGCCCACGGCCAAAAGCCGCCCACCTAGTCTGGCGATACTGGACACTTGTCCAGTATATTTCCACGGGTCAATGACAGGTCGGCGGAAGGTGCAACCGTGGCGTACGTGATCACGCAGAACTGCTGCAAGGATGCGAGCTGCGTCGCCGCGTGCCCGGTGGACTGCATCCGCCCGGTCCACCGATCGGGCGGCGCCGACACGGCAGAGATGCTCTACATCGACCCAGAAAGCTGCATCGACTGCGGCGCCTGCTTCGACGAATGTCCCGTCGATGCCATCTATTACGAGGAGGACCTGCCGCCACACTTGGCCCGGTTCAAAGAGCTGAACGCCGAATACTTCGAACGCAATCCGTTGCGGGCCGAGAACAGTCCCGAGGTTGCGCGTCGGATGCCGGTGCCGGCCGGCTCGTTGCGTGTGGCGGTGGTTGGTTCTGGCCCGGCGGCTTGCTACGCGGCCGCAGAGCTGATCGCCACCGACGGCGTGGAAGTTGATCTGTTCGAGCGGCTTCCGACGCCGTTCGGGTTGATTCGCGCCGGGGTGGCACCGGATCACCAGCGAACCAAATCGGTGGTTCGGATGTTCAACGCGACCTTCGGCCGCCAGCAATTGCGCTGTCATTTCAATGTCGAAGTCGGCCGCGATATTTCACACGATGAGCTGGTGGCCGCTCACCACGCCGTCATCTATGCGGTGGGAGCGTCCGACAGCCGTGCACTCGGGCTGCCCCAGGAGGCACTACCAGGTAGCTACCCGGCTGCAGATTTCGTCGGCTGGTACAACGGCCATCCCGATCACACGGCTCATGACTTCGATCTGACCGGTGGTCGCGCAGTAATCGTCGGCAACGGGAATGTCGCGCTGGATGTCGCGCGGGTGCTCCTGATGGATCAGACCGCACTGACCAACACCGACATTGCCGAGCATGCTTTGAAAGCCCTGCGAGACAGCGGTATTGAAGAAGTCGTGATCCTGGGTCGGCGTGGGCTCGCCAATGCCGCCTTCTCAGTCAGCGAGTTTCTGGCGCTCGGGCATCTGCCGGGTGTGGACGTGGTCATCGAAGGTGACGCCATGGAGGACAGTGCGGCGAGCGACTTTGAGTCGTCGTACAAGATTGCGGTCGCACGCGAGTACGCAGGACGTGCCCGTACTCCAGGACATAAGCGCATCATATTCCGGTTCGGCGCAACTCCACTGGAAGTAACTGGCTCCGAACGCGTTACCGCACTGCGACTCGAAGACGGAGACGTTCTGGAGACGTCACTGTTGTTGAGGTCCATCGGGTATCGGGGTAAGCCCATCGCAGGCTTGCCGTTCGATGCGGAACGCGGCATCGTGCCCAACAAAGCGGGCAGAGTACACGACGACGCGCAGTCACCGGTTCCGGGAGTGTATGTCGCGGGGTGGATCAAGCGCGGCCCGCGTGGCGTCATCGGCAGCAACCGGACGTGCGCTGCGGAGACAGTAGCGGCGCTTTGGGAGGATTTCAACGCGGGCAAGCTGAAACAGGAAGTGCCCCAGCGGGATGCGTTGCTGGACCTGCTGATGGAACGTGGTGTCGACCGGCTGAGTTGGGCCGGCTGGCAGTCCATTGACGCCACCGAACTCGAGCGGGGACAGGCCGCAGGACGACCTCGATCGAAACTCGTCTCGCTGCATGAGATGGTCGCCGCAGCACAGTCCTGCGAGTGACCGCCGACTGATGCCGACGATGCGGTACGACGCGGGTGAAGTCCAGAACACACAGTCGAGCTTCGGTTGCCGTCGTTGCAGAATCTAGACGATCAAACTATAGTCTGGACAGGTGTCCAGATTCTGTCGCCCGACGGCGCGGATCAAATCGATGGTGGACTGATATGCGCATCGCCCTGCTGTCCTACCGCAGCAAGACCCACTGTGGTGGCCAAGGCGTCTACGTCCGCCACCTCAGCCGCGGCTTGGTCGAAGCCGGCCACGAAGTCGAGGTGTTTTCAGGCCAGCCTTACCCCGAAGGACTGGACCCGCGAGTACGGCTCACCAAGGTCCCGAGCCTTGACCTGTATCGCGAGCCTGATCCTTTCCGCGTGCCACACATCCGAGAAATCCGTGACCTCGTCGACGTGCTCGAGGTGCTGACCATGTGGACTGCGGGGTTCCCGGAGCCACGCACGTTTTGTATGCGCGTTGCGCGCCTGCTTCGCGCTCGCCGTGACGAGTTCGACGTGGTGCACGACAACCAGAGCCTGGGTTCGGCGCTGCTCGCTGTGCAGGCAGTCGGTTTACCAGTGGTCGCGACAGTCCACCATCCGATCACCCGGGATCGGATGGTCGACGTAGCTGCTGCCCAATGGTGGCGAAAGCCACTGGTGCGCAGGTGGTATGGCTTCGTCCAGATGCAGAAGCGGGTGGCCTGCAAGATTCCTGAACTGCTGACGGTGTCGACGGCGTCCGCAGCTGACATCGCGGCCGATTTCGGGGTGCAGCCCAGCCGGATACACGTCGTGCCGCTCGGTGTGGACACAGAACTGTTCCGCCCGCGGACGACCAGGCTGCGCGGGCGGATCATCGCCATTGCCAGTGCAGACGTGCCGCTCAAGGGAGTCAGCCATTTGTTGCACGCCGTGGCTCGGTTGCGCGCGGATCACGAACTCGACGTGCAGTTGGTGTCCAAGCTCGACCCCAACGGGCCCACCGAGAAACTGATCGCCGAACTCGGCATCTCGGACATCGTGACGATCTCCAGCGGGCTCGCCGATGAGGAACTCGCCACGTTGCTGGCATCTGCGGAAATCGCCTGCATTCCTTCGCTTTACGAAGGTTTCTCCCTGCCTGCGGTGGAGGCCATGGCCAGCGGAACGCCCATCGTGGCAAGCCGCGCCGGAGCGCTGCCCGAGGTGTTGGGCGCCGATGATGACTGCGCCCGGTTGGTGACGCCCGGCGACGTCGGCGAGCTGACCGCAGTGCTCGGCGAACTGCTCGGTTCGCCCGCGGAACTGGCCCGGCTCGGTACGAACGGACGACGTCGGGCCGAGGCTGTCTTCAGTTGGGAATCGGTTGCCGAGCAGACTGTTTCGGTATACGAGAGGGCAATATGCTGACCGTAGATTTTGACCGCCTGAAGATCGGCGCTGGGACAACCGTCATCGATGTCGGTTGCGGCGCAGGCCGGCACTCATTCGAGGCGTACCGTCGAGGCGCCGACGTGGTGGCGTTCGACCAGGACGGCGAGGAGCTCAACAACGTCGACGCCATCCTGCAGGCGATGGCCGACCAAGGAGAGGCCCCGCCCGGAGCAAAAGCCGAAGTCGTAAAGGGTGACGCCCTCGAATTGCCCTACCGAGACGGCGAATTCGACTGCGTTATCGCCTCGGAGATCCTCGAGCACGTACCCGAGGACGATCGAGCCATCGGTGAGTTGGTTCGAGTGCTCAAACCCGGCGGCCTGCTCGCCATCACAGTGCCGCGCTGGATGCCCGAAAAGATCTGCTGGCTGCTGTCCGACGCGTATCACGCCAATGAAGGTGGACACATCCGGATCTACCGGGCCGACGAGCTGTTGAAAAAAGTCGAGGTCCATGGCATGCGGTTTCAGCATCAGCACCATGCACACGCCCTACACTCACCATTCTGGTGGCTCAAATGTGCTGTGGGAGTCGATAAACCGGATCATCCGGCTGTAGCGGCGTATCACAAGTTGCTGGTATGGGACATGATGTCCAAGCCGTGGCTGACTCGCGTGGCGGAGGATGCGCTGAACCCGCTGATCGGCAAGAGCATCGCACTGTATTTTCAGAAGCCGGCGGCCTAGTGTCCTGCGCCGGGAATTCGTTGAAGATATGAACCGAGTCGTTCGAAGATCTCGTCGGCGGTCTTGGTCCAGT
>NZ_JBJIAI010000021.1:0-104418 GCF_045311035.1 Mycobacterium sp. SMC-13 | reverse complement strand
GGACACCGTGGTCATACCTTGGCCGGGGTCAGACCGAGCCGGTACAGCGCCAAGTCCAAGTCTTCACAGATCTTGCCTGTAGTGGTCGGCGAGCGCGGCTGGGTCAACAAGTGCTCGATGCCGTGCTCGCGGCAGATCGCATCAAAGAGCACCTCCACCGGTGGATGGTTGAACCGGCCGGTGAACACCTTGCCGTTGTCGGTCAGGATCTGTTCTGGTGAGCCGTAGGTCGCCAACGCACCGCGCAGTCCATCGCACACCGCGCGGGTGCGCTCGCGAGTCATCAGCCGGGCGCACACGCACATCCGGGAGTGGTCGTCGATCCCGGTCAAGGCCTTGGCGCTGGTCCCGTCGGCCAGCGGGAACCCACCGACGACATCCATCTGCCACAACTCCATCGGCGCGCCCCGCTCCCAGCGTTTCCACTTGCGGGCCCGCCGGTCGCGCAACCGCGGATCGATCAACCCCGACCGCACCAACGCCCGGTACACCGCCGACTCCGAGGGCACCGGTGACACCTTGCGTTTGGTCAGCTCGAACACCAACCGCCGCGGCCCCCAATACGGACGTGAGCGCCGCAACTCCAGCACCGCCGCTTCGACCTCGGCTGGCATCTGATGCGGACACGACACCGGCCGGTGTGACCGATCAACCAACCCGTCCAAACCCTCGGCCTCATACCGGGCCAACCAGGCATGCACTGTCTGGCGCGACACCCCCGCCTTCTCGGCCGCCTGCGTCACCGACAACCCATCACTGATCACTGCCAGCACCGTCTGATACCGCTGCTCAGCCACGCTCAACTCCCTCATTCAGGGAGTGTCAAGGATCAACCGAAGCAGGTGTAAAGCATCAGCCGAAACACTGTCAGGCATCACCCGACAGAGGAATGTCAGCCATCAACCGACGTAATACACCCGGCAAAGTGCCCCCGGCAGGATTCGAACCTGCGACACCGGCTTTAGGAGAGCCGTGCTCTATCCCCTGAGCTACGGGGGCGGCACCTACCGAGATAGGGACCCATAGGGACGACTCATGCTAAACGCCGCGCGCCGTATCGGTGGCATCGGGATTCTGATGTCGGTCACGGTGCCGCGTGCGCGGACGGCGATGTGTCACTGTGCGGCGCGGTGTCGGGCGAGCCGAGCTGGTCTGCGACGGCGACGACCAAGCCGCCGAGCATGAACGCGGTGATCGCCGCGGTCAGCGTCGGCGTACTCAGCGTCGGGATGAAGCGCCGAATTCCGGTGACGTCGGAGCCGGCGCCCCCGTGGTACTTGTGCGTCAGTGCGTGGCCTTTGCCTTTTTGCAGCAGGTACCGGTTTACCGGGTAGGCGGCGAAGAAGGCGACAGTCAGCGCGATCATCATCCCGATCCAAAAGATCGGGTTGACCAGGCCGGCATTCATCGCGCCCGGGATCACGGCCATGACCAGGTTGTCGACGATCTCCATCGTCGCGATCGACAGCGTGTCTGCAGCCAGGACCACGCTGAGCGCCGTGCCGATCGCGACACCCGCTTTCAGCAGTGGCAGCGTCGACAGGGTGTAGCCGAAGGCGAATGCCAGCGCGATGGCCAGTCCGATGGTCGCCAGGTTCGTCAAACCCAGAGCCGTGCCGATGATCAGGCCGACGATCTCCCCGATGGCGCAGCCGGTGAGGCAATGCAGGGTCGCGCTGACTGCCATGGCGTTGATGTCGCCGCCGTGGTGCGCATGATCCAGGTGGGAGCCGTGGTCGTGTCCGCCGTGGTGGTCGGCGGGATGGTGGTGGGAATCGCTGGCCATCGTTGTCGTTCCTCATCGTCGAAATCGAGCGGTATCGGAGTCGACTCCACGATACCCCTGGGGGGTATATCGCGCTAGGGGCGGGTTGATGGCGACAGGTCGATCGATTGGCAGCAACCCACCGGCCCGTGAGGCGGCCCACATATCAACCTGATTGACATAGGTGGTCGTGCGGCAGCAGGATGGACGCATGAGCACTTCCGGGGATGAGACCGATTTCCACAACGACGTCATCAGGCAGATTCGCGAAAACGGCGTGGTCGAGGGCTGGTTCGCCCAGTTCGACATGCTGATCCTGCATACCGTTGGCGCCAAGTCCGGCCAACCGCGGCAGAACCCGATGGCCTACCAGAAGTCGGACGGCGACGAGATCTACGTCTTCGCCTCCAACAACGGCAAGGACACGAGCTCGGCCTGGTACCACAATGCGCTGGCCCATCCCGAGCAGGTCGCGGTCGAGATCGGGCCCGACAAGTACCAGGTTCGGGTACGCGAGCTGCAGGGCGCCGAACGCGACCGCGTCTACGCGACGCAGGCCGGCCGCTTCGAGAATTTCGCCGAATATCAGCGCAAAACCACGCGGACGATTCCGGTTCTCGGACTCACTCGCATCGAGCAGTAACGCAACGCGCCCTCGGTGCGCGGTTACTGGCTTGAAGTGCAGTAATTCGGCAATATTTACGTGATTGCAGAATCGCTCTCTTGACTCGCGAATTGCACGGTCATTACCGGGCAAATGTCAAATCGCAGCAATCGTGGTAACGACGTTCTCTGGTTGTCTACACTTCCGTCCAAATGTGTGAATTTGACATGAGCGCGTGCGATCCCGTCGATGTGGCGCACCAGTTGGACGCGACCGGCGTCGCGCGGGTAGCAAACGCAGTGCAATGGGATTGGGTGCTTGAATCCCGGGCGGAAATCGACCGCTGGTTGGCCGAGTACGGCGAGAAAGACCATTTCGTCCTATCGCCGCAGGACGGGCACCTGGAATCGATTCACGCGTTCATGGCCAGCGATTCGGTTCGCGCATTTCTCGACAATGTCGTCCGCCAGCGGTTCCCGGACCGCGCCCATGAAATGGACGGTACGGCGGTGCGCATCGTTGCCGGGCCACACGCCGACGGCGATGCCTGGTGGTTCCACTACGACGCCAGCGTCGTGACGATGGTGGTCCCGTTGTTCATCCCCGAAGCAGAACCGGGTCGGTCGGGCGAGTTGGTGGGCTACTTCAACAAGCGGCCGTTCCGCCGTTCGGTGATGGTCAACATCTTCGAGAAGATCGTCCATCAGAGCGCGACGTTCCGGCAGCGGATCCTGGACAGTCTCGGCCGCAGCCACGGCCCGACCGTCGTCGACATGAATGTCGGTGACGTGTACCTGTTTTGGGGCTATCGGAGTCTGCATGCCAACATGCCGATCGCTTCCGGCCGGCGGCGCGTGACACTGCTCATTCACTACGGCCAGCCGCACGCGCCCAGCGGTGCGCTGGCCGCGGCCAAGCGCCTGCACTGGGCCTTGCGTGGCCGCACCGACGCCGCGGACCAGCCGGCGGCCGCAGGGGCGTACTGACCGGCGTGGTCCGGGGCGGGTGCCGCGCTCAGCGGCAGGTGTTGGCGCTGACCCAGCGGCCGTTCCAGCCGACGCAGCCCTGAACCGGTGGGGGCGGCGGTGGCGGCGGCATGTCCTCGGGCAGTGGCGCGTAGTAGGCCGGCGGCGGCGCGTACGGCGCGACAGCGCCGAAGTCGGTGCAGCCGCTGACCGTGATGCGCCGTCCGGCACCGAAGCAGACGTCGGCATTGGCGGTGCCCGCGGGGACGATCGCGATCAATCCGGGTACGGCAGCCGCGGCCAATGCGGCGGCGATCAGCCGGCGGCGGGGGCGTGGCGCGGACATCATTCGCCCAGCAGCGGCCGGTCGGGCTGCGCCAGGCCGCAGCGCTCACGGAAATCGGTCATGGGCTGACGGATCGCCCGAAGTTCGTTGTGCGCCTGCGGGTTTGCGTCGAAGAAGGTGCGCACCTCATTGGCGACCTCATCGCGCGGCTTGCCCTGCAGGCTGCCGTAGAAGTCGTTGACGTCCGGGTGCGTGAACAGGTAGGCGGAGGCGGCAGCAGCGACACCCGAAGCCACCCCGGCCAGATCCGCGGGAGTGCAGTTGGGGGCCGTCGGAGCGGCGATCGCCTGACCCGACATCGGCAGGGCGACGGCCATGACGGCCATGGCGGCTCCTGCGGCAGCTACGACCGCCCGCTGGGCGACCGATTTGGTGAAGACCATTGCCGTATTCCTTTCCACAGTCCCGGCTTCCGGGTCGATCGACCACCGGACACAGCCGGACTGTAGCAGGCGGATTGACCCCGCCGACATTTTCTGCGAGGGCGCAAATCCCGGGCTCGTTCTTGATCTTCTTCTCCGGCTTGTCGTGGACGATCCCTGTCTGACGGCTGTTACCTCGACGGCTGACTGGTCGCGGTGTCGGAGTCCGTCGGCGCTACCGCCGCAGGTTGCCGAAGCGCCGGACAACTGGGTCGTGTTGTGCGGTTTCGTGCTCTAGGCAGTTTGCGGAGATTGCTTGGCAAGCCCTCGGCGAGCTTGGCATGCTTGGTCCACTATGGGTGATCTCGGGGTGTTCGGCGCGTGGCTCATGCTGGCGTTGGTCGTCGGCGGGGCGGTCTGCGTGGCGGTCGGCTGTGTGTTCGTGACGCGACGCATCATCGCCCGGGATGCGCGCCCGGAACAGAACTCGTTCCTGTCCCCGTTCCTCACCGTCGTCGGCCTGGTCTACGGGGCGCTCCTGGGGTTCACGGTCGTCGTCGGGTGGCAGCAGTTCCTCAGTGCGGAGACGAATGTCGCCAACGAAGCATCGACGCTGACGACGCTGTATCGCCAGACCGTCGCCATGCCGCAACCCGAGCAGGCGCAGGTTCGCGAGCAGCTGCGCAAGTACGCCGCCGCGGTGCAGGGCTCCGCCTGGGGCATGGACGAATTCGCCGACATCAGCAACAACGGCCGCGCCGCGCTCAGCGAGCTGTATCGCGTTGTGGGAACGCATGGTTCGGGGCCGAGCGCGAGTCCGATCGATTCGCAGTTCCTGAGCGAGCTGACGGTGCTGGCCTCCGACCGCAGCGAGCGCATCCTCAATTCCCACCAGCGCATCCCGGCACTGTTGTGGTGCGCCCTGATCTTCGGTGGGGCGGTGTTGATCCTGCTGACGTGCTTCATGCGGCTGGAGAACGCCCGTGCGCACGCGGTACTCGTCGGCGCCGTCGCCATCCTGTTGTCACTGCTGCTGTACGTCATCTACACCCTCGACCATCCGTTCGGCCCCATAGGCGTTACCCCGCAGCCGTTTTCGCATGCGGTCAAGGTGTTCGACCTGGTCGACCGCGGCAGCTGAGCGTCGCTCCGCGGGCCGATCGGCGGCCCGATGGTCTATTATCTGCGTATGAATGCAGATAACCAGGTGCCGGCGCCGCTCGCCGACGACCAGGTGCGTCTGGTGGCCGAAGTGTTCCGGATGCTCGCCGACCCGACCCGCGTCCAACTGCTGTGGGCGTTGAGCGCATGCGAGCTGTCGGTCAATGAACTGGCCGAGCGCGTCGGCAAGCCCGCGCCGTCGGTGTCACAGCATTTGGCGAAGCTGCGGATGGCGCGATTGGTCCAGACGCGACGGGCCGGTACGACGATCTTCTACAGCCTCGAGAACGAGCACGTGCGGCAGTTGGTGGTCGACGCCGTGCACAACGCCGAACACGCGGGTCCCGGGGTGCCGGCACATCATCGTCAGGACCCCGGTGTGCGGAGGCTCGACGCCGACACAGCTGTGCGCAAGGGCGGCCGACGATGAGCGCGCACCACCACCATCACCACGGCCACGACCATGCGCACGACCACGACCACGGCCACTCCCACGGCGGCTGGGGCGCTGTCCGCGGGCTGTTCGCTCCCCACTCCCATGACGCGGCGGACAGCCTGGACAGCGCGCTCGAGTCGAGCGCCGCCGGCATCCGGGCGGTCAAGATCAGTCTGCTGGTGCTGGCCCTCACCACAGTCGTGCAGATCGCCATCGTGGCGGTGTCCGGGTCGGTGGCCCTGGCTGCCGACACGATTCACAACTTCTCCGATGCCCTGACCGCGGTGCCGTTGTGGATCGCATTTGCGTTGGGTGCCAAGGCCGCAACCCGCCGCTATACCTATGGCTTCGGCCGAGTCGAGGACCTGGCGGGATTGTTCGTGGTCGGCATGATCACGCTGTCGGCGGTCATTGCCGGCTATGAGGCGATACGGCGGTTGATCCATCCGCAGGTCATCGACCACGTGGGGTGGGTTGCGCTGGCCGGACTGGTCGGATTTCTCGGCAATGAGACGGTGGCGGTCTACCGCATCCGGGTGGGGCGGCAGATCGGGTCGGCAGCATTGGTCGCGGACGGCATCCACGCGCGCACCGACGGCTTCACGTCACTTGCCGTGGTGCTCGGCGCCGGTGGAGTGGCCCTCGGATATCCGCTCGCGGATCCGATCGTCGGGTTGATCATCACGGTGGCAATCCTGGTCGTGCTGCGCACGGCGGTGCGAGATGTGTTCCGCCGCTTGCTCGATGGTGTCGACCCGGCGCTCGTCGACACCGCCGAGCAGTCGCTGGCGGCCGAACCGGGGGTGCGGTCGGTGCACAGCGTGCGCACGCGGTGGCTGGGGCATCGCCTGCATGCCGACGTCGAACTCGACCTCGATCCCGAGCTGAGCCTGGCGCAGGCCCACCAGATCGCCCACGACGCCGAGCATCGTCTGGTGCACGCGGTGCCCAAGCTCACGACGGCGCTGATCCACGCATACCCCGCGCGCTAGACCCCGTCGATGGCGCCGAGTTGTTGCAACTGGGCGAAAGTGTCGACGACACCCCAGACTTCGGCGATCTGCCCCTCGGCAAACCGGATGATGAACATCTCTTCGTACACAACGGTTTTGCCGGTCGGCGCCAGTCCGCGGTACTCGCCGAGATGTGTCCCGGTCACCGTCTGGCGGGAGGCCAGCTTGTCATGGTCGACGACCATGTCGTCGACCATGACGTGAATGTCGGGGAAGGCGCGCAGGAGCAGCGTCCAGATGAGCTTCATGGTGTCCGGCCCGGAACCCGCCGCGAGCGGTGAGTGGACCACGGCGTCGGGGAGGAAGACGTCGTCGATCGTGCCCACGATGTCGTCGATGTCGCCGCTGTTGCAACTGCAGTGGAATCGTTCGAAGGTCGCGACATTGGTGCTTGTGGGTGTGGTGGACATGGACCCTCCTTGCGATGTGGCGCAACGCTTCACGAGACCACCCGGCGCTCAGCTCGCGTCGCCCGTGCGGTCCGCCAGCCCCAGTCGCAGGTGCTCGCTGTGATAGACGGCTTCGTCGAGCAGTTGCGCGACGTGGTTGTCGTACAGGCTGTAGACGATGCTGCGGCCGCTCCGGGTGCCGGTCACCAGCCCGAGATTGCGCAGCAGGCGGAGCTGGTGTGAGACGAGCGACTGCTCGAGTCCGATCGCGTCGGCGAGGTCGGTTACGGAGCGAGCGCCCTGGCGCAGTTCGGTGAGGATCATCAACCGGCTCGGAGTGGCGAGTGCCTGCAGAGTCGTGGCGACCTGAGCCGCGGCGTCAGAATCGAGCCGCCCGGTGGGGCGGTCACGCCCCTCGACACCATGTCCCACGGTTGTAGTGTACTCGGGCACACACATGAAGACATATTCATTTGTTCTGATAACGTTGGCCGCATGTGTTTGCGAGGTTCGCCATGGCGACGGTGACTCAGGACGCCCGGCCGGCGATGGCCGGTGCGGCGGTGGCTCCGGCGCGCCGCGGATGGTTCGACCTGTCTGAGATGCGCTGGGCAGCAGCCGCTTTGGCGTTGTTCCTCGCCGGTTTGGTGGTGCAGCTGGCCGGTGGCCCGGCATGGGTTTGGTGGGCTCTGTATCTCGCGTGCTACGTCACCGGCGGTTGGGAGCCGGCGCTGGCGGGGCTGCAGGCGCTGCGTGAGAAGACCCTCGACGTGGATCTGCTGATGGTCGTCGCCGCGATCGGTGCGGCCTCGATCGGCCAGGTCACCGACGGCGCGCTGTTGATCGTCATCTTCGCAACCTCCGGCGCGCTGGAAGCGCTCGCCACCGCGCGGACCGAGGACTCGGTGCGCGGCCTGCTGGACCTGGCGCCCGATACCGCGACCCGGTTGTCCGACGACGGCGAGCACGTCGTGCCGGCCACTGAGCTGGCGGTCGGCGACGTGGTGCTCGTGCGCCCGGGGGAGCGCATCTCCGCGGACGCCACGGTGCTCGACGGCGCCAGCGAGGTCGATCAGGCGACCATCACCGGTGAACCGCTGCCCGTCGACAAGGCCGTCGGCGACGAGGTCTTCGCCGGCACGCTGAACGGCACCGGGGCACTGCGGATTCGGGTCGACCGACGGGCCGCCGACTCGGTCGTGGCGCGCATCGCGGCGCTCGTGGAAGAGGCGTCCCAGACCAAGGCCCGCACGCAGCTGTTCATCGAGAAAGTCGAGCAGCGCTACTCGATCGGGATGGTTGTCGTCACCCTCGCGGTGTTCGTGATCCCGCTGCTCGCGGGCGACTCCGTGCGGGAGGCGCTACTGCGGGCGATGACGTTCATGATCGTCGCGTCCCCGTGCGCGGTGGTGCTGGCCACGATGCCGCCATTGTTGGCGGCGATCGCCAATGCCGGGCGCCACGGCGTGCTCGTCAAGTCGGCGGTGGTCATGGAACAGCTCGGCGCCGCCACCCGCGTGGCGTTCGACAAGACCGGAACGTTGACCAGGGGGACGCCGGAACTTGCGGAGATTCGGCTACTGACAGCTGATTTCACACAAAACCAGGTGCTGACGCTGGCCGCGGCCGCCGAACATCCCAGCGAGCACCCGCTGGGCGCGGCGATCGTCCGTGCGGCGAAGGCGCGTCGACTGGTCCTGCCGCGCGTTGCCGATTTCGCCGCCGAACCGGGCCGCGGCGTGCGGGCCACTGTGAACGGACACCCGATCACCGTGTCCTCACCGTCGATGGAAAGTGACGAGGCGGTGGCTCAGATGGAGCAGCGCGGTTGCACCGCGGTCGTCGTGGCGGTCGACGGTCGTGCGGTCGCAGTGTTCGGCATGACCGACGAACTTCGCCCCGACGCCCACGGCGCGGTCGCCGCCGTCGCCGCCCTGACGGGCCAGGCCCCGGTCCTGCTCACCGGTGACAATGCCGCGGCGGCAAGGCAACTGGCCGGTCAGGTGGGCATCGCCGAGGTGCGCGCCGGCCTGCTGCCGCACGACAAGGTGGCGGCCGTCCGGGACTTGCAGGCCGACGGCCACCGGCTCGTCATGGTCGGCGACGGCATCAACGACGCGCCCGCGCTGGCGGCGGCGCACCTGGGCGTTGCGATGGGCGGCGCTGGATCGGATCTCACCCTGCAGACCGCGGATGCCGTCGTCATCGGCGATGACCTGCGCACCATCCCTGCGGTGATGGCACTGTCGCGGCGCGCCCGCCGCGTGGTGATGGCCAACCTGGCGATTGCGGCGACTTTCATTGCCGTGCTGGTGGTCTGGGACCTCGTCGGCACCTTGCCCCTCCCGCTGGGGGTGGCGGGTCACGAAGGCTCGACGATCATCGTCGGGCTCAACGGACTACGGCTGCTCCGGCGCGGTGCCTGGCGCGCGGCTCAGTCCTCGTAGGGGACGAACTCGTCCTTGCTGACGCCGCACACGGGGCACACCCAGTTGTCGGGAATGTCCTCGAACGCGGTGCCGGGGGCGATCCCGCTGTCGGGGTCGCCGTCGGCGGGGTCGTAGATCATGCCGCAGCGCACGCAGATCCACAGCTGGGCGGTTTGGCTCTCGGTCATGGTGTGTCCGTTCGGAGAAGTGGTGTGGTCAGGGCTCGACGTGCGCCGGGGCGAGGCTGAAGCGGTTGGCCCGCCCGAAGGTGCCGAAGTCGTTGAAGCGGACACCGTTGTCGCGCAGCACTTTCTGGCAATCATGCTTGATCGCCTCGCGGAGGTAGAACGGGTCACGCACCAGGAAGTGGTGGATGGCATGGGTCTCGCCGAAGTTGAAGCACAGGGCGTGGAAGGGCTTGAGCCACTTGGCCGTCCACACCTGGGTCTGCTGCATCACGTTGTGCTCCTCGACATCGCCGTAGTAGTGCATGTTGGAACTGACGAAGTGCAGGCAGAACGTGCGCACCGCGTTCGGTGCCAGCAGCGTGACGGCAACGAAGTCAAGCACCGTCACCCAGCTGCCGGAAATGCTGCTGCCGGTGACGAGTTCGTAGACGTGCACGCCGATGAACAGGTGCCACAGCGTGTAGTGGATGGTGCCGAGCGGGAAGTACAGCGCGAGCGTCTTGGCGGCGAGCTGACGCGCTTCTTCGGGGGAGCGGGCCTCGTGCTTGATGTAGGCGGTGACGATGGCGCGCTGTCGGAGTGGCTTGGTGTAGATGCCGAGCATCGAGTCGAGCAGGCTGAGCAGCCGGTGGCTGCCCCAGCGTTCGCCGTTGGTGATGCCGCGCTCCTCGAGGTCGGAATCGGTGCCCGAGACCTCGTGGTGGTGCAGGTGCAGCGTCCGCCGGATCCAGGGGTTGATGGTGCTGGGCCGGAAGAACCACACCCCGAACATCATCGCGTTGTGCACCGGGCGGTTCTGCCGGAAGTACATCGAGTGGATGAGGTCGTGTTCCAGTTCGTGCAGCAATGACAGCCAGAACGCGGTGATCAGGATGGTTGCGTACCAGGGCAGGATGCCGGCCGCGTACAGCGCGGCGTCGACGAGAACGCCGGCGATGGACGCCAGGAATATCGCCATCCCGACGCCGTCCTGGTGTGCGGCGAGGAACGGATGGCGTTCCCGCCAGCCGTTGCCGATGCGGATGAGCTCGCCCCGGATCGCGGCGATCCGGTCGCGGTCCTCCTCGGCCAGGTTGCGCTCGCCGGGTAGGCGGGTTGCGATACGTGCCATGATTTCTCCATTCAAGTTAGAGAACGAATGTTCCGTAAGGTATGTTTGTCGATATGGCGAGGTCAATAGCTATAGTTGGTTTCGTGACAGGCAACACAGAGAACAAACGCTCTCTATCTGTCGAGGCGGACTCCGGCAATGGTCGGGATCGGCATGGGCGCCGGACGCAGCAGGAGCGCCGCGAGCACACCCGCCGCGCGTTGATGACGGCGGCGCTGGAACTGACCGGCAGCGGATCGAGCTTCGACGCGCTGAGCCTGCGGCAGCTCGCCAGTAAGGCGGGTGTCGCGCCGTCGGCGTTCTACCGCTACTTCCAGTCGCTCGACGACCTCGGTCTCGCCGTGATTCACGAGACCTTTCGGACGCTGCGCGAGATCATGGGCGAGATGGCCACTCTCGACATCGATTCGTCCGGCGGCGCCATCCACGTCGGGGTGCAGGCGCTTCGTGGCGTGGTCTCGCGGGACCATGCACACCTGGCGTTCCTGGCGCGCCAACGTGCGGCCGGTCATTCGGTGCTCCGGCGCGAGATTCGGTCGGAAATCCGTTTGTACGCCAGCCAATTGGCCACTTACATGGCCCGGTTCGAACCCATCCGGTCGTGGAGCGTCGGGGATGTCGAGATGCTGTCGAGCATGTTGATGGCCACCATCCTCGCCGGCATCGATTCGATGCTCGAGGTCATCGCGCGCGGGCTCGACGAAGAGACGACGGCGCGTGACCTGGATGCGGCGGCCACCATGCTCGAGCGCCAGATCCGGTATCTGAACGTCGGTGCCACCGCGTGGCGGAGCAACTGATCACTCGCGGCACCGAAACACTTTGACCACCAACAGGAGTGACATGACATTCTCACTACAACTCAGCGACGACGTCATCGAGGTGCGCGACTGGGTGCACCAGTTCGCCGCCGAAGTCGTCCGCCCTGCCGCCGCGGAATGGGATGAGCGGGAGCAGACGCCGTGGCCGATCATCCAGGAAGCGGCGAAGATCGGGCTGTACTCACCCGAACTGTTCGGCACGCAGGCCGCCGAACCGAGCGGCCTCGGCATGCTCACCGTGTTCGAGGAGCTGTTCTGGGGTGACGCCGGCATCGCGCTGTCCATCATGGGTACCGGTCTGGCCGCGGCGGCCTTGGCGGGCAACGGAACTCCCGAACAGATCGGGCAGTGGCTGCCGCAGATGTTCGGCTCGGCCGCGGACCCGAAGGTCGCGGCGTTCTGCTCATCCGAGCCCGACGCGGGCTCCGACGTCGGGTCCATCCGGACCCGGGCCCGCTACGACGAGGCCACCCGGGAATGGGTGCTCAATGGCACCAAGACGTGGGCCACCAACGGCGGCATCGCCAACGTGCACGTCGTGGTCGCGTCCGTCTACCCGGAGCTCGGGTCGCGCGGCCAGGCCAGCTTCGTGATCGGGCCGGACACCAAGGGGCTGTCGCAGGGGCAGAAGTTCAAGAAGCACGGCATCCGGGCGTCGCACACCGCCGAGGTGGTGCTCGACAACGTGCGGCTGCCTGAGGACGCGATCCTCGGCGGCCGGGAGAAGTTCGAGGCCCGGGTGGCGCGGGTGAAGTCGGGCGTGTCCGCGGGTGGCCAGGCCGCGATGAAGACGTTCGAGCGAACCCGCCCGACGGTCGGGGCGATGGCGGTCGGGGTGGCCCGGGCGGCGTACGAGTACGCCCTCGAATATGCCTGCCAGCGTGAGCAATTCGGTAAGAAGATCGGCGAATTCCAGGCCATTGCCTTCAAACTGGCGGACATGAAGGCCCGCATCGACGCCGCCCGGCTGCTGGTGTGGCGGGCCGGCTGGATGGCGCGCAACAATGTGCCGTTCGAGAACGCCGAGGGTTCGATGGCCAAGCTGGTGGCCAGCGAGACCGCCGTGTACGTGACCGACGAGGCGATTCAGATTCTCGGCGGCAACGGGTACACCCGCGACTATCCGGTCGAGCGGATGCACCGAGATGCCAAGATTTTCACGATCTTCGAGGGCACCAGTGAGATTCAGCGGTTGGTCATCTCACGGGCGGTGACGGGCCTGACGATCCGCTGAATCAAGACTCATCGATGCGGCCGGTACGCCGAGACCACCATCAGGGCAATCAGACGAGTTCCGGCACTCTCAGGTGAGCGATCGCCAGCTCGAACTCACAGATGTCGACCAGACTGCCGCCCAACTGGGCGAGCTTTTCGGTGCGCAGCGCACTGGCCTGTTCGCGGTTGTTGTCCAGCGCCGCGGCGCTGTCGAACGTCACGGACGAAACGGCGCGTCCGGACGGCTTGTCGAGCAGGAGGCTGGCACTGCAGAACCCCTCGAGTTTCTCCAACGGCGGCAGGACCAGCGTCCGGTAGAAGTCGGTGAGGAGGTCCGCCTGATGAGGCTCGACGGAGAACCAGGCAACGCGAAGGCAGGCACTCTCCGGTGAGCGGTGGTGGCGGTGCAGCGCCGCCACCTCCCACTCACTGATCTCCTTCCGGGTCCCGTTCAGCAGCTCCGCCGCACGTTCACCGAGGGGTCGGGCGGCGTGCGCCGTCAGGTGCATCACTGCCTCCGACTCCCAGGAGCTGGTGGCGATGCACCGGCCCAGGCGCCGGTCCACCAGCAGCGACATCCCCGCGGCCCCCAGCTCCTCCAAGGCCGGGAGCACGGTGTCGCGCATGTACGCAATACCGGCGTCGATCGACGCCGGCTCGGCCTGAAACGTGGTTGAGCGTGCGTACACCAGGCGCTCCTCGGTTGCGGCAGCGCCCCGTGGCGCTGCTGGTTCTCCCCACAGCGTCCCTTGTCGACCCCGGTGGTGTATGGACTTTGCCGGAATCCACAGGTTGCGTTAAGGAGCGACAACTGCGGCGCCGAACCAATGGCAAAGCAGCAGTGTGACTTCCACGTCTATGTGGTCTTCTTCGATCGGTCTGCCGAGCCGCGCGATGGCGAGCTGGCTGCGGTACTTCACCGAGTTGACGTGCAGGTGCAGCTCGCGGGCGCTGGAATTGAACCTCGGGTTGGTGCGCACGTACGCGCCGGGAGGGTCGGGGCACCGCTCATCGCTGTCGGGGTGAGGTGGGCGTGGCCATGGGCCTGGCAAACTCGCGCGAGGCCGCGTTCTCGGCGCGGTGGTTGGCCGAGGCGGTGTGCCCGGTGCTGCCGTGGGGTGGGCGGGGCGATGCGATTGGCGGAGTCCTGCGACGCCTGCCGGCTCCCGCGTCCCAGCGGCGCGCTATCTGGGAATGCGGGCGCGACCCGCGACTGACTGAATCGTCAATTTGTTACTGGCCGGTGGCGTAGGCCAGGGTGCGCGCACGTGCGGGCGCGGCGACGTGCGGCAATGCCACCGAGTGGACAGCGGCCGCGGCCGCGGTGCGGCGGGCGTTGAACCAGCGGATGCCGGCGGCGCCGACGACCAGCAGCAGCGGCCACAGGCCGATGGCGAAGAGGACGATGGCGTCGAAGATGAAAGCGGGCTCGAACATGGCTGTGCTCCTGGGTTGGTGAAATATGTTTGTTCCGTTGATATTTGGTGTTTTCTCAACGGGGAAGCTGATACCAGAACGGTACGGCGCGGGCATGCGGCGACCCAGGTACCGCCGAGACAATCTTTTGGCGATCTGGCCCGAATCGTTGTCCCTGAGGAACAAAGGGGCAGCAATTTTCCGCGGGTGACCCCATTCCGGCTCGCTGCGCCATCAAGGTCCTGGGCGCCGACTCGGACGATATGACCTCGAGAACTTCGAGCGTGAGCAGCGGGCCATGGGCCCGGGTATCAGGTCATCTCAACATCGTGCCGGTGCTGCACAGCGGCTGACGTTCACAGGGCGCTGAAACCGCGCACCACCACGCGGGTTGAGCGCTGTCACTGCAGACCAGCAACGGAGTCCTGGTGGTCAGGTGGTCCGGCCTTCCGGTCTATGCCGAGAACTGTCTGAACGACAGCATCGATACTGGGGATCTCCTCGAACCCGTCGGTCGCGGGATGTGTGGTGTCGCTCAGCGCCGTCGCGATGACGTCCCAGGTGTGGCCGGCGGCATGTGCCGCTTGGACAGCATCGCGCAGTTCACTCTGGGCCGCACGCAGCGCCTGATGAGCCGCGCTGATGCGCTCGATGTACGCGAGGTGCATTTCCTGCTTCTCTGCTGACATCTCTTCTGCTCCAAGCGTCCCTGAGGTGATCACCGATTCGGGCGCCGAAGCTGAGTTTGTGTGCCAAATCCAGCCCAGATCTGGCACACAAGCTCATGCTCGTCAGCTCAACCGGGAAGGCCGGGCCCTCCGGCAGTCACCTCACTGTCCTTTCCTTTACCACTTGTGCGATTCAGGGTAGCTTATCTATGGCAACTGACATAGATTTCTATATAGCACTGGTACATGATTCAATGCAAGTGGTGGAACAGGGAATCTCATGAACGATGCAGATCGCCGGCCGGTGCCGCCGAGCGCAGGACCCGCGGCCGCGGGCCCGGCATCCGATCATGCGGTGTACGGGATCACGGTCGCGGCGGAACTGTCCGGTGCGCCAACGCAATCACTGCGGCTGTGGGAGCGTCACGGGCTCCTCACTCCGGCGCGCACCGACGGCGGCACCCGCCGCTACAGCGCCGACGACGTGGCCCGGATCGGACGGATCGTCGACCTGGTCGCCTCGGGCGTCAACATCGCGGGAATCAGCAGGATCCTCGAATTGGAGGACGCCAACAGCGCGCTGCGCAGCGCCGCCGATCGGCGCAACCGCTCCAAGTGACGGGCGGCTGATCAGCTCGGTTGTCGTGCCCGGGTTTTCGCCGCGAGACCTCGGGTGGCGGGCCCCTCCAGGAGCCGCCCGTCCGGTGCGAACCGCGAGCCGTGCAGCGGACACTCCCAGGCCCGGTCGGCGTCGTTCCACCGCACCACGCCGCCCAGGTGCGGACAGATCGCCGACACGGTGTGTTGTTTCCCGTCGACCAGGCTGTCGGCGCGTAGCTGCCACGGGAGCCCGCTGACCACCCCGCCGCCTTCGCAGAGGCCATCCGGCGACGTGACGATCGGCGTGATCCAGCCTTTGGCCAGATTGAGTCCGACCTCGAGATTCGCGCGCAGGGCGGCGGTCATCCCGCGCAGCTCGTGCGGACTCCAACTGTCGAACGCGCGAGCCCACTCGATGTGGCCGCCGAGCATCTGCGCGGCCAGGACCAGCGCCGCCGCGACGCCGTTGGTCAGCCCCCACTTGTCGAAACCCGTTGCCACCCGGATCTTTTCGTAGCCCGGGAGTAGTGGTCCGACGTACGTCAACTCGTCGATGGGCGAATAGTCCTGGGCCGACCAGAAGTGCGTCGGGTGGGCACCCGGGTAGTGCAGTTCCGCCCACTTGGCGAGCTCGGCCACGTCGTGGGCGGGCGCGTGGGCGCGGCCCACCGGATGGCCGGCGCCACCGACGATGAGCTTCTCACCGCTCGCGGATGGCGCGTAACGCACCGACCGGGTGGGCGAATCGACCGAGATGAACATGCCGCCCGTCGCCTCGCGCGTGATGTCGAATGCCAAGCAATAGGAGCGTTTCGCCGTCAGCCGCGCGAAGAAGCCGCCGCGGTCCAGGATCGGCGTTCCGGTCGCCAGGATGCACCGGTGCGCCGTGACCGACATGTCGGAACCGTCGGCGGTGTCGACCGTCGGATGTGTGGCCTGCAATGCCACGCGCACCAAGCCGTCGTCGGCCACCGACAGCGCGCGGACACCCTGTAGCAGCGTGCCGCCGTGGCTCTCGAGTTCCACCGCCAGACTGTTCAGCAGGGGCATCGGGTCGAGCTGCGCCTGTTCGGGTAGCCGCACGCCGCCATGGAAGGGGAACGGCACATCGGCGGAGTCGACCCACTGCGCTTGCGTCAATCCCGCTTCCTGGCAGGCGCTGAACGTGTCGCGCGCGGTGGCGACGCCGGAGAACGTCTGGGCGTAGGCGTGGTCGGCTTCGGCCTGCCACGGGATCGCGTGGTTCTCGCAATGCCGCACCAGCCAGTCACGCCCCTCGGCGTTGCCGCGGACATAGTCGCGCAGCACATCCGCGTTGTGCTTGGCGGCGATGCGCGCCAGCTTGCTGCCCTGCAAGACGCTCAATTTGCCGGTGGTGTTGCCGGTCGTGCCGGCACCCACATGCCGTGCCTCGACAACCGTGACGTTCTTACCCGCCCGGGCCAGGAGCACGGCAGTGGTCAGCCCGGTGATGCCGGCGCCGATCACGACCACGTCGGCGGGAGACGCCATGTCGGTCGACTCCGGCGCCGGCGACGAGGACGGCGACATCTCACGGTCGGCCAACCACAACGAGGTCAGGTGGCAACCTTCGGGAGGTCCGGTCACCGCCATGCTTAGCCGGCCATGAATTCGGCGTAGGCGGAGGCCATTTCGGGTGACAGCACCGTCACGTTGCACCGCTGCTGAGTGTCACCGATCGGCGCCAGAATTCCGCGCAGGTCCTGGTACTGCTGGGGGTGGGCCGTGAAGTAGGCCCGGAGATTGGCCGACGCCACCGGCCGCGGCTGCGAATACGACGCCACCACAACCTGATTGGCATCCGGATGCGCTGTCAGGTAGTTGCTCGCCGCGCCGGTGGCCGAACTGACGGTGTTCGCAACAGATTCCGGGCTGCAGTCGGTTTCTGCGACGGCCGTCGCGGGGGTGACCAGGCTCAGACACACCGGTACGGCGGCCAGTACCGGGATCAGGCCCGCGAGTCGAGTTGAAAGCGTCATGACATGTCCTCCTCGGTGTTTCGTTGCCGACTGGAACGCAGATCGGCCGTTACGGCTGGACGGCATCCGCCAGGCGTCGGTCGTCATATACCCGCGGTGGCGAATCTGAACCCATCGGCTTTTGCTGTCTCTCATCCACAGTGCGTGTTTCAAAGCGGCCGAGCGGGTATTCAGCCACCGTCAGTTGGATCCGATCGCGACGCCCCGCCGGAGTGGCTCAGACATCGCCGTCGCTCTCTCCGGTCCACAGATCCGGGCGCCCGGTCGCTCCGTACTGGCACCGCCGGGACGGTTCAGCCGCAAACAGGACCGTCCCGGCCACCATGTGTGGGGACGACGCCGGTCCGGTCAGCCGCGCGGCAGCGTCGCGTGGGGGCGGAACGGCCGGGTCGGGGGTTCGTCGGGCCGCGCCGCGCGCATGCGGGTCGTGGGTTGCTCGGCGATAAACTGTTGGGGCGGACCGAGTTTCGTCGGCCGCCGCTCCGGCCGGGCCGACTCCCGTTCGGTCAGCAGACCACGGGCGATGCGCTCGAGCGCGCTCTGGACATGGATGCGCTCGGGCACGCCCTGGAATTCGTCTGACTGCGTGAGGGTTTCGGTGATCCAACTCGTGATCACGTTGCGGGCCGCACCCACCTCGGCGGAACCGGCCGGCGTCAGCGAGTATTCGGTTCCGGAGTGCGTCGCGAATCCGGTGGCCACCAGGCGATCGAAGGTCGGTTCGAGGACCTGACGTGGCACCCGTCGATCGTCTGCGATGTCGAGCAGATCCGCGGCCCCGGTCACTGAGGCATAGCGGTAGATCAGCATCAGTGCCCACAGTTGCGCCGTCCCCAGGCGGCTGTTCGTGGTGCGGGCCACGGCTTCGAGATCGATGCCGTTGCTGCGCTGCAACAACCGGCCGACGGCGACTTCGATGAGTTTCTCCGGCGACTCGGTGGTCGGCATGCCGAAGCCCTCGCCCATGTCGGTGCTGCCACTGGCGGCAGCGTCACGCAGCGGCACCTGTTTGAGGAACAGCGCCAGGACGAAGCCGACGATCGCGACGGGCGCCGCCAACAGGAACACCTGGCTCAGGGAATCGGCGTAGGCGTTGATGATCGGGGCGGCGGTGTCGTGCGGAAGGCTGTGCAGCACTTTCGGGGACGTCGCCGCGTCGGGTGGCGCGCCGCTCGATCGCATGGCCGACGGGACCCTGTCGCCGAGGAAGTTCGCAAACATCGAGCCGAAAATCGCGGCACCAAAGGAACTTCCGATGGTGCGGAAGAACGTCACACCGGAGGTGGCGACACCCAGGTCGGCGAAGTCGACGGTGTTCTGCACCACGAGAATCAGCACCTGCATGCTGAGCCCGATACCGGTGCCGAGGATCAGCAGGAACAGTGACTGGGTCAGCGTCGAGGTGTCGGCGTCCATCCGTGACAGCAGCACGAACCCCAGCGCCATGATGGCCGTACCGGCGATCGGGAAGATCCGGTATTGCCCTGTGCGGCCCACGATCGCGCCGCTGCCCAGCGAGGTGACGAGCAGACCGGCCACCATGGGCAAGGTCCGCAGCCCGGACGCGGTTGCCGAAACACCGTCGATGAACTGCATGTAGGTCGGCAGGAACGTCAGCGCACCCAGCATCGCAAACCCGACGACGAACGACAGCACACAGCACACCGTGAAGACCGGGTTCGCGAACAGACGGATCGGCAGAATCGGTTCGGGCGCACGGCGTTCCACCATGACGAAGCCTGCGATGGCCACGGCCGAGGCGACGAACAATCCGATGATCGTCGCCGAGCCCCAGGCATACGTGGTGCCGCCCCAGCTGGTCGCCAGCGTCAGGCCGGCAGCGCCGAGGCCGACCAGCACGATGCCCGCGTAGTCGACGACGGGTCGCCCGGCGCGCGCCAGTTCGGGTATGGCAACTGCCGCGATCCCGATGACCACCACCGCCACCGGCACGTTGATCCAGAACGCCCACCGCCACCCCAGATGGTCGGTGAACAGCCCGCCGAGCAACGGGCCGACGACGGTCGTGACACCGAACACCGCGCCCAAAGCGCCTTGGTACTTGCCTCTTTCGCGCAGCGGGATGACCTCACCGATCACCGCGACGGCCGTCACGGTGATGGCGCCACCACCCAGGCCCTGCAGTGCCCGCGACGCGACGAGCATCCCCATCGATCCCGAGAGCCCACACAGGACCGAGCCGGCCAGGAACAGCAGGATCGCGACCTGGAACACCTTCTTGCGGCCGAAGATGTCACCGAGCTTGCCGACCACCGCGGTCACGATCGTCGAGGCGAGCAGGTAACTGGTGACGACCCAGGACTGATGGCCGGCGCCGCCGAGGTCGGCGACGACGGTCGGCAGGGCTGTCGCCACGATGGTCTGGTCGAGCGCGGCCAGCAGCATCCCGAGGACGACGGCCAGGAAGACGAAGTTGCGCTGGCGGATACCGGGAGCTGCGTCCGGCACCTCAGCGGGGTTCTGTGTGGTCATGGCTGTCATGAGCCGGCTGACCTCAGGTCTGGGCCGGACTGCTCGCCAATGCCTCGGTGATGGCCTCGCAGAACGCCGGTAGATCGGAGGGCGAACGGCTGGTGATGAGATTGCCGTCGATACACACTGCTTCATCGACGACGGTGGCCCCGGCGTTACGCAGATCGGTGCGCACACTCGGGTAGCTGGTCACCTTGCGGTCGCGCACGACATCGGCCTCGACGAGGGTCCACGGGCCGTGACAGATGGCGGCGACGGGCTTGCCGGAGCGCACGAAGTCACCGACGAACGCCACCGCGGTCTCGTCGACCCGCAACTTGTCGGGGTTCACCGTGCCGCCCGGCAGGATCAGCGCGTCGAATGCGTCGACGCGCACCTCACCGACGGTGCGGTCCACCGCGATGCTGCCCGCCGGTTCGAGGTCGTGATTGCGGGCCTGGATTTCGCCGGCCTTGATCGACAACACCTCGACGGCGCCGCCGGCCTCCTCCACCGCGGCGCGCGGTTCCTCGAGCTCGACTCTCTCGACCCCGTCGGCGGCCAGGATGGCGATCCGGCGGCCTTGCAGTTCCTTGAGCACCTGGGTGGGCTACCCGTGTCGGCTACTCCGGAAACACGCGCGTCGCCGGTGGGGGACTGTCGACAATTGCCGGCAACACGAAGGTCCGGAGGTAGTTCCGCGCCACCGTCGGATCGCTGCTGCCGGGCACCACGTCCAGCAGCAGGCTCAGTGCCGTCGAGATGAGGAACTGCGCAAGGTCATGCGGATGCAGGCCGGGCCGGAACTGGCCCGTCGTGCTGTTGGCGAGCATGCCTTCGACCATCGACTGGACCGTCCTGGTCAGCGAGCCGTCGTTGGCGATGAGCGTGGCGACGGCGCCGTCGGGCGTCTGGTCGGCGATGGTTTGCAGCAGTGGATCGTGCACCAGCTGCGTCGCGACGATGACGAGGCTGTCGATCAGCAGATCGACCGGCGTGGCGTCGGCGGCCACCTGCTGCAGCATCGTCAGCATGTGCCGTTGGGTGGTGCGTTGCACCAACGCTGCGATCAGTTCTTTCCGGGTGGCGAACTGGCGGTAGATCGCGCTGCGCGAGTAGCCGGCTTCGGCGGCGATGACCTCCATGGTGAAGGTCCCGCTGCCACCGTCGATGAAGAACTGCTCCGCGGCGTCGAGCAGTACCTGCCGGGCCTGCTCGGTGTTGTTGCCGCCACCGACCGGACGCCCGCGGGGCCTGCGCTGCGGTGCTGACACTCGACTGTCCTGTCGGGGATTGGGAGCGATGGGGATCACCAGTATGCCGCAGGCAAGTGGGGCGCCCCGAGCGCTAATGGAACATCTGAACCAATTTGTTCATTTTCCTCCCACGCGCCGCGCTGCGGGCTAGCGTGCGGTTGATGACGGGGTGGTCGAGAGCGGTTTGGGTGATGCTGGCCGCGGGGTGTCTGGCGCTGTGGCTGCCGATGGCGCCGGTGTGGGCCGACGATGCATCCGGTGCCGCGCACAGCGTGGGGGACGCGTCGCACCCCACCGCTTCGCAGCCGACGACGTCACCGGCAGGGACGGCGTCACAGGCTGGGGCGGCGCCGGCCGGGAAGTCGAAGCCCGCGACTGATCCGCATGCGCGCAAGTCCGCCGACCATTCCTCGCGGACCAAGAAGGCCAAAGACGCCACCAAACCCGACAAGGGCGCGCCCGACAAGGCCTCGGTGACGCGACCCACCGCGCCGGAGAAAGCGGTCCGGGCGCAGGCGGCTCGACCCAAGCCGACACTGCCGGCGGTGAAGCTTCCGAACGCGTTGCTGGCCAAGCGGTCTCAGGTTCCAGCCGTCTCCGCTGCGCAACCGGTTTCAGCGACGGCATCGCAGCCGAGTGCCGTGGTCAAGACGGCGGCAGCCGCAGCCACGACCACCAGCGCCACGACCACGAGCGCCGTGACCACCGGTGCCACGACCACCGACACCCCGACCGCGGCGGTGAAAACCGCACGGCCCAGCCTGATCAACGTCATCGGGTCGTTCGTGTTCAACGTGATCGGCAGCGCCATGCTCGCGTTCGCCGGCCCGCCGGTGCTGCCGCGGGGCAGCACAGTCACGGTCAAGGTGTCCAGCCTGGCCATGCCGGGCACCGGGCAGAAGGTCCAGGCGAACTGGTATTTCCCGGAGCACGCGGATTCGGCGACCCGGGTGATCTATTTCCAGCACGGCTTCATGGCCGTCGCCCCGATGTACAGCTACACGCTGGCCGCACTGGCGCAGGGCACCAACAGCATCGTGGTGGCTCCGACGTTGTCCTCCAACGCGTTTGATTCCAAGGCGCGGTGGCTCGGCGGTTCGGCAGACCAGCAGGCGGTGGCCGACCTGTTCGCCGGTGATCGCGCGTCACTGACCGAAAGTGCCGGCGCCGCAGCCGGACACGAGGTGACGCTACCCACGAAGTTCATCCTGGTCGGCCATTCGCTCGGCGGCGCGCTGGTGAGTTCGGCCGCCGGCCGCATGGTGGACAACGGTGCGGTCGCGAATCTGGAGGGGGTGGTGTTGATGGATTCGGTCGATCTGAACGGTGTGGTGCCCGCCGCGCTGCAGAAGCTGAGCGGCGCCAATTACCGCCCGATTTACGACATTTCGTCCGAGCCGTATGTATGGAACATCGACGGTCTGGTCGGGCGGGAGCTCGAAGCGGCTCGGCCCGGGCAGTTCAACGGGGTCATGCTGGTCGGGGGCCGGCACATCGATGCGCTGCAGGGCGCGAACCCCGTGCTGCAATTCGCCGAGTACGTCGTGGCCGGCTTCTCGCGGTCACCGAATATCGAGGCCGAGAAGACGCTCGCCATCGGCTGGATCAACGACATGTTCGCCGGTACCCAGACCGGAATCTATGGCGCGCCAGGGCAGACCATCACGATCGACACCAAAGCCGGACCGGCCACCGCGGTGGCGTTGCCGTTCGCGTCCACTCGGCCCGTGCAGGCCACGCCGTGGGACGGCCTCGCGCAGCTGATCCTCAACACCGTGCTGCAGTTCGCCGTCTACGAGCCCATGGCGCAGCCGAGCCCTGCGCGCGCCGTCAGCGCAGTTCTGCGATGACCTTCGCGAAGGCCTCCGAATGCTGTTGCTGGACAATGAAGTAGCTCACCCCGTAGCGATCCCGCAGGTCGCGGATCCGGTCGGCCATGTCGGTGGTGCTGCCGCTGAGGGCGCCCGGTGTCGTCAACAACTCGGCGTCGCTGAGGTCGGGCTGGAAGCGCCGGGTCATGGACAGGTTCGGTATCCCGGACCCGTCGGTCGGCACCGCGGTGATGGCCAGGTTCAGCTCCAGCTCATCGAACCGGTCGCCGGCGGCGTTGCGCACGAACGAGATTCGCTCAGCGAGCGGGTCGTGGTCGGCGGATGGCGGGCCGCCGCCGGTCAGCCCGATTATCTGTGCCTGCTGGGCGGCGACCGTCAGCAGCTTGTCGCCGGCACCGGCGATCATCACCGGCACCTCGGGCAGGTGGGTGCGCAGATACGAGGTGACGTGCGCGGTGTACTCCACCCGTTTCCCGGCACTGGGGAACGGCAGTTCGGCGGCATCGAACTCTTCCTTGACGTACCCGGCACCGAGGCCCGTCTCGAAACGTCCCTCGGTCAGGTCGCGCATGGCCGCGATGTCGCGGGCCAGCAGCGCGGGCTTGTAGAAGCACGCGTTGAACACGAAGGTGCCCAGGTGCAGCGTGCTGCTCGCCGCGGCGGCGGTCGCCAGCACCGGAAACGGCGCCGGAGCGCCCAGATGGTCGGGCACCAGGAGGACGTCGTAGCCGAGGTCCTCACCGCGGCGCGCCGCCTCCTGGACCGCTGACCGGCTGTCGGTGTGCCGCAGGCCGACGCCGAAACGGAAATCTCTCGTCATGGGTTCGACCTTACGGACGCGCGGGGCGTGCACGCCGGTGCAAACTGCAGGTGTGCGCCCCAGACTGACACTGACCGCGGTCTGCGTGGTGGTGTTCATGCTGCTGCTCGACATGACGATCGTCGCCGCGGCATTGGCCGACATGCAGGCTGCCCTGCACGCGCCGCTGTCCGGATTGCAGTGGGTCGTCGACGCGTACGCCCTGCCGATGGCCGGATTGCTGCTCACGGCGGCGACGGTGGGGGACCGGCTGGGACGGCGGCGGTTGTACCTCGGTGGCCTCGTGGTGTTCATGTTCGCGTCGGCCGGGTGCGCGCTCGCCCGCAACATCGATGCGCTCAACGGGCTGCGGGCAGTGCAGGGCGCGGCCGGCGCGGTGCTGCTCGGGGTGTCGTTGCCGATGCTCGCGGCCGCGTTCCCCGATGCGCGGCAGCGGGCGGGCGCCATCGCGGCGTACGGAGCGGCGATGGGGGCGGGCGGTGCCGTCGGGCCGCTGCTGGGCGGTGCGCTCGTCACCGCGTACGGGTGGCCGTCGATCTTTCTGATCAACCTGCCGGTCGGCGTGGTCGCGCTGTACATCGTCATCTTCGCTGTCCCCGAAAGCGTCGTCCCGCGGTCCCGTCCGGTCGACATCTGGGGCACGGTGGTGCTGACAGCGGCGCTGTTCGCGGGCGTGTACGTGCTGATCGAGGGCAACCACTTCGGCTGGGGCAGCCCGATCATGTTGGGACTGAGTGCTTTCTGTGTCGTCGCGCTGGCCGCCTTCGGGCTGCGCGAGTCCCGCCTGGCCGAGCCGATGCTCGACGTGCGGCTGCTCGCCGGTCCCGGTTTCGCGGGTGTCTCCCTGGCCGCGTTCGCCGCGACCGGGACGCTGATCGCGTCGACGAACTACCTGGCGCTGTACTTCATGAACACGTTGGGGTTCAGTCCCTTTGGGGCCGGGTTGCGCTCGCTGCCGCTGACGCTGGCCATCGTCCTGGGTGCCCCGATGGCGATGGTCGCGGCGCGGCGGATACCGGTGGCCGCCACCATCCCGGCCGGCGTCGCATTGATTGCCGCGGGTATGTGGATGATGACCGCAGTAAACGCGAACACGACGTGGACGCACTTCGTCTCGGGGTCGGTCGTGGCCGGGCTGGGACTCGGCGGGCTGTCCGCGTTGACGTCGGACGCGGCGCTGCGCTTCGTGCCGGTCGCCGACGCCGGGATGGCGACGGGGACGGTCAGCACGGCGCGGCAGGTCGGGATTCTGGCCGGCGTGGCCGGGCTCGGAGCCTTGTTCAGCCGACACGCGGGCGACCTTGCCACGTCTCGGCTTTCCGCAGTACCGGGACTCGGCGCCGAAGCGCGCCGGCAGCTCAGTGACGGGTTGGCGGCCGGCGCCGGGTTGCGGGCGCTCGAGGCCGTGCCCGACAGGCTGCGCCCCGCGCTCGCGACGCTCGCACGGGAAGCCAATGCCGCCGGCCTGCAGTCCGCGTTGACCGCTGCCGCGCTCGCCGCCACCACGGCCACGCTGTTCGTGGCGCTGCTCATCCGGACTGGCACCCGGCAAACAATCCGTGCAGAGTCTGTGGATTAGCCGAAGTTGCTACGGCCGCGCCGCAATGCGGATAGTTTCGAATCTTATGTTCGGCGCTGCTGTTCTCATCCCAGCGACCGATTCCGGCCGCTACAGCATCGTCATCTCCGACGACCCCGATGAGATCGAAGCGGCGCAGCGCCTGCGGTACCAGACGTTCGCCGAAGAGCTGGGGGCCGCACTGCCACAAGCGATTCGCGGACCGCGCACCGGCGAGATGATCGACATCGACCGCTTCGACGCCTACAGCGATCACCTGCTGGCCCGGGACGAACAGACCGGGGCGATCGTCGGCTGCTATCGGCTACTGCCCCCGGACGGCGCGCGGGCGGCCGGCGGCATCTTCACCGACACCAACTTCGAGCTCGGTGCCGGCATCGACGCGTTGCGGCCGTCGCTGGTCGAGTTGGGCCGGGCCAGCGTGCATCCCGACCATCGCAGTGGCGCGGTCATGGCGATGCTGTGGGCCGGCATCCTGCGCTACCAGGAACTCACCGGCTACCAGTGGGCGATCGGCAGCCTCTCGGTGCGCATGGCGGACGGCGGTTCGCGTGGTGCGCTGGTGCGCGGCGTTCTCGACCGGGCGTACCGGCAGCATCCGGCGCCGCCGGAGTTTCGCGTGACACCACGAAACCCGGTGCAGGTCAACGGAATACCCCTCGCCGAGCTGCCCGATCCCGGTCTGGTGCGGATTCCGCCGATGGTGGCCGGCAGCCTGCGGATCGGCGGTGTGATCTGTGGGGAACCGTCGTACGACCCGGAATTCGACATGGCCGACTTCGTGGTGCTCATCAATCGGGACATGGTGCACCAGCTCTATCTGGCCCGGCTCACCCGCAACCATGTCCAGACCTGAGAACCCCGACATGCTGGGCGTCGGGTTCGGACCGTCGAATCTGGCGCTGGCCGTGGCGCTCGCCGAGCGTGGCGTGCGCGGCCGATTCGTCGACGCCCAGCAGCGGTTCGGCTGGCACCGCGACATGCTGCTGCCCGGCACCCGGATGCAGATTCCGTTCCTCAAAGACCTGGCGACGCTGCGCAATCCGCAGAGCGCGTTCACGTTCGTCAACTACCTGAGTGATCGGGGCAGGCTCGTCGACTTCATCGGTCGCCATGACGTCTTTCCCAGCCGGCACGAATTCCACGACTACCTGCAGTGGGCCGCGGATCAGTTCGCCGCCGATGTGCGCTACGGCCGCCGCGTGGTCGGCGTGACGGCAGGGGACGCGGGATTCGCGGTGCATCTGGAACCCGACGAGGTCATCTCGGCGCGCACCCTGGTGCTGGGCACGGGCCTGCACCCGGTGCTGCCCCCGGGCGCGCGCTCGAGCCTGCGCCAGTGGCACAGCCACCAATTACTCAGTGGGGTGGCTGCTCTCGGTCCGGTGGAGCGTGGCCGGTTCGCCGTGGTGGGCGCGGGGCAGAGCGCCGCCGAGGTGGTTTCCTACCTGCACCGCACCTACCCGCGCGCCGAGGTGCACGCGGTGTTCGGGCGGTACGGGTACAGCCTCGCCGACGACAGTGCCTTCGTGAACCGCATCTTCGATCCCGCCGCGGTCGACGAGTTCTACGGTGCGGACGGCGTGGAACGTCAGCGGCTGCTCGACTACCACCGGTCGGCCAACTACTCGGCCGTCGACGTCGACCTCATCGCGGAACTGTATGAACGCGAGTACAGCGAACGCGTGAGCGGGGACCGCCGGTTGTTCCTGCACCGGGCCTGCACTGTCACCGGCGCCGACGAAGACGGCGCGGAGGTCCGGCTGGGCCTGCGCAATCGCATCGACAACACGACCGAGACCGTGCGCTGCGATGCCGTGGTGTACGCGACCGGCTACGCGCCGATGGATGTGCCGGCGTTCCTGGGCGAGCTGGCGTCCTGCTACGAGTTCGATGAGCGGGGCCGTCCCTTGGCGACCCGGGACTACAAGTTGGTGGCCAGGCCGGGCGCGCCCGGGGACATCTACCTCAACGGCGCGACCGTCGAACACAGCCACGGGCTCGGCGCGACGCTGCTGTCGAACGTGGCCGTTCGCAGCGGCGAGATCGCGGCGGCGATCAGCCCGTGACGGTCAGGTAGATCAGCACCACATTGAGGGCCGAGATCAGCACGGCCACAGCCCATCCCAATGTCGTGACGAGGCGGTGGTTGATGTTCTCGCCCATCACGGCGCGGTTGCTGGTCAGGCGGACCAACGGGATGAGCGCGAACGGGATGCCGAACGACAGCACCACCTGCGAGATGACCAGCGCGCGCGTCGGGTCGAAGCCGACGGCCAGCACGACCAGCGCCGGAATCACCGTGACGGCCCGGCGCAGCAAGAGTGGATACGACCGATTGAGCAGGCCCTGCATGATCATGGCCCCGGCGTACGCACCGACCGATGAGGACGCCAGGCCCGAAGCCAGCAGACCGACCGCGAAGCACAGCGCGACCGCGGGGCCCAGGGCATTGCCGACGGCGGCGTGCGCACCCGCGATGGTATCGGTGCCTGCCACCCCCTGCAGATGCGTCGCCGCGACAAGCAGCATCGACAGGTTCACCGCGCCCGCGACCACCATCGCCAGGCCGACGTCGAAGCGGGTGACGCGCAGCATGTGGCGCAGCGGAGCGCCGGTCTCGGGCTTGCCGTGCCGGTCGCGGGCCAGGCCGGAGTGCAGGTAGACCACGTGCGGCATGACCGTCGCACCCAGGATCGCGGTGGCCAGCAAGAGGCTCTCGGGTCCGGCGAAGTGCGGCACGACGCCGCCGAGCACGGCACCGGGCGCGGGCGGATCGACGATCAGACTGGTGAGAAAGCCGATGGTGATGATCATCAGCAGTCCCGCGATGATCCGTTCGAACGCGCGCTGGCTCCCGCGGTTCTGCACCGACAGCAGGCACATCGAGACCACGCCGGTGATCACACCGCCCGCCAGCATGGGCAGCCCGAACAACAGTTGCAGCGCGATGGCGCCGCCCACCACTTCGGCGAGATCGGTTGCCACGGCGACCATTTCGGCCTGCACCCAGAATGCGAGCCGGGTGGGCGTGCGGCAGTTCTCGGCGACCAGCTCCGGCAGGGACCGGCCGGTCGTCAGCCCCAATTTGGCGGACAGGTACTGCACCAGGCCGGCCATGACGTTGGCCAGCAGGATGACCCAGACCAGCAGGAACCCGAACTTCGCGCCTGCGCTGATGTTGGCCGCGACGTTGCCCGGGTCCACGTAGGCGATGGCAGCGACGAACGCGGGACCCAACAGGGACCAGGTCGGGCGCGACGAGCGCGACGGTGCGCGGGTCTCGGTCAGCATGCACTCACTCTCTATCCGGGTTTGCGAATAGAAAAGTTAGGTTAGCCGAAATCTTGGGATTGTGGAAACCCTGTCAGCCGGCCGTCGAGCGCCCGTCGGGTGGCGGCGGGATGTCGCGGATCTGATGCCGGCTGGTCACGCCCAGCTTCGGAAATGAGCGGTAGAGGTACCCGGAGACGGTGCGCGTCGAGAGTTGAAGCCGGGCCGCGATCTGCGGGTTCGTCAAACCGCGGCCGGCCAGATAGACAACCTGATGCTCCTGGGGACTCAACCGTCCGGTGGACGGCGTCGCGGGTGCCGTCGTCGGAACTCCGGAAGCGCGCAGCTCCCGGGCGCAGATTTCCAGCCACGGTCCGGCGCCGAGTGTTTCGAACGTCGCCAGTGCGGCGGAGATGTGCCGGCGCGCTTCTTTGCGTCGTCGACTGCGCCGGAGCCAGCCCGAGTAGCTGAGCCGCAACCGCGCGCGTTCGAACGGCCACTGCTCACCTGCGGCGTCGGCCAGCGTCCGGGCGAGGGTGTCGCCGGTGTCTCCGACGCCGAGGAGGGCCGAGGCGTGGTTCACCAACTGGCCGACGCGCGCGGAGTGCGGTGGTGAAAGGTGGGTCAGTGCCGCGCTGAATCTGCGTCGTGCGTCGTCGACCATGCCCGTCCGGAGGGCTGCTTCGGCGTAGTCGACGAGGGCGCGGAAGGAGACGTGCGGGTGCAGCGGTGCGCCGGAATCGCTGAACAATTCGGCCAGATGGCCGTAGGCCCCGAGGTCGTTGCCGTCGACGAGATTGATCTGCCCGAGGATGTGGTGTGCCCGCGCAGAGTGCAGGCGGTTGTCGTGGAAATCCAGCACATCGAGGGCAGCGGTCAGCTGATCTCGCGCGGACGTGGTGTCGCCGCGCCGCGCTGTGACCGTGGCTCTGATCAGGTCCCCGGTGGCGGTGACCAACGGCTGATCGCTGACGGCCCCGAGCGTGTGCAAGTGGCCCGTGATGCGAAGCGCCTCGTCCCAGCGCCCGGTGTCGACACACGACCACGCCAGCATCGCCGTCGTAAGGGCGTGCCCGGTCGTCGAATCATGTTGCGTCATCAGGGATTGGGCGGCACGTAGCGTCCGGATGCCGAGCTCTGACTCGTCGGTGACTCCGGCGGCGAGCCCGATCAGGCTCAGATCCAGCACCCCGAATCCGTCGATCGGCCGGGTGCTGAAAGACGCCAGCTCGGCGCGTGCGCGCGGGGCGTCGGTCACCGCCCGGACCCACAGCCGTGATGTCGATGCGCTCCTTGTGGCCGCCGGGATCGAGTCAGCAAGTCGCTGAAGTGTTTTCGCTGTGTCGTGATAGGCGGCCGGGTCGCCGGACAGAAATGCTGCGGCGGCCGCCACGCGTAGCGGTTCCCAGGCCAGCGCGGGTTCCAGTTGGAGCGCTTCGTCGGCTGCGGCCAGCAGCGTCGCGGCAGCGGCCTGGCCGTCGTTCCACATCGTCGCCATCCCGTGGGCGGTCAGGGCGCGAATCCGGTCATGCGGACTGTGCGCGGTGGCTGACGCGGCATGGGCACGGTGCCAGGTCTGGCGCTGCGGCAACGCATGCAGTGCATCGGCCAGGAGACGATGTGCGTCCTGCCGGGCGGCCAGCGGCGCCCCGTAGTAGGCCGCGGAGCGGATGAGCGGGTTGACGGGGCTGATGCGCGCCGCCTCGATCCGCATGATGCCCGCGGTCTCCGCCGGCGCCAGGGCAGCCGGGTCGGCCAGCGCGCCCGGGGGCAGCACGCGCAGATCTGCGGCGGACGCCGCGGCGACGACGACGAGCGCCGCACGCGTGGCCGCGGGCAGATGCGCCAGATGCTGCGCGTAGATGGCTTGCACGTTGATCGGCAGGGGCAGGGGGTCCGGGGCCTGGCCCGCCATGGCCGCCGGGCCTGAGGTCGCACTGGAAAAGTGGATGATCGCCGCGGCATTGCCCGCGGATTGCTTCACGATCTGCTCGCGCAGGACTCCGCTCGGCGGTGTGGGTTGCGCCTCCAACAGCCTGAGCGACTGATCGAGATTCATTGGTTTGAGCGGGATTTCGACGGCGGACCGGCCTGCCAGACCCGTTGCCGCGACGGTGTCGGGCAAGGTCAGCGCCACGGTGACCGGGCGGCCGGCACTGCGTCGGGCGGCGAACAAGAGGACGCTGCGGGATTGGTCATCGAGCCAATGCGCGTCGTCGACAGTGACGAGGACCGGCTGTCGCCGCGGCACCGCGTCCAAGAGTTCGAGCAGCGCCGTGGCCAGTCGCGCGGTGTGGATCTGATCGCCGAACAGCGGTGTGCTGAAAAGGGTCTCGATGATGTCGGCACGCCCGTAGGGGTTGGCCTCGGCGCCGTTCAACGCCCGCAGGAGCCGGTGCAGACCGCCCAGCGGTGTGCCGGTCTCTCCGGGTAATCCGGCGATCCCGAGGACGCGATGACCCGACGCGGCTGCTTGTTGCTGGGCGATCGTGAGCAGGGACGTCTTGCCCGAGCCCAAGGCCCCGGAGATGACGATCACCTGCCCGTGCGGTGGTGTGGCGATGGCGTTCCGCAGGACCGTGAGTTCCGCGTCGCGGCCGATCAGCCGTGTCGACGCGGTATTCACACGCACCATGAGACATCCGATCGGTCAGCACGTCTAACGACAGATATTGATAACTTCCATCTACGCCGTAGATAATCTGGCGCGTGGAGTTACGGCAGGTGGAGCACTTCGTGGCGGTCGCCATCGAGCGCAGCTTCACCCGCGCGGCACGCCGCGTCCACGTCGTGCAGTCCGCCGTCTCGACATCGATCGCGAAGCTGGAACGTGAGCTCGGTGTGCAGTTGTTCGATCGCTCCCGTCAGCAGATCGAACTCACGGTCGCCGGCGAACGATTTCTCGCCCAGGCGCACGAACTGTTGCGCGTCGCGGGCTCAGCCGCGGAATCGGTCGCGTCCAGTCGCGGCCGGCTGATGGGCAGCGTCGAATTCGGGTCATTGATCTCCTACGGGCCGATGAATGTCGCCCAGGTGCTCGGAGAGTTCCATCGAGAGCACCCCTTTGTACGACTTCGATTGCAACTCAATCAATCTGGCGCCTCGGCATACCTCTCGGCACTCGTCGACGGCTCGTTGGACCTGGCGCTGGTCTCGGTGCCCAACAGATTCCCGCCACAGCTCGAGATGCGGCTGATGTTCGAGGAACCGATGGTGTTCGTGTGCCGCGACGATCACCCGATGGCAGCCCAGAACGTGGCCGGTCTGCTCGAACTGGCGGGGGAGGACCTGATCGGGTTCCCACCCGACTGGGGTTTTCGGTCCTTGCTGGACAACGCCTTTCTGTCCGCGGGCGTCCAGTCGCGGCCCGTCCATGTGATCCCTGCCGGCTTCTCGGTTATCGGTGAACTGGTTCGCCAAGGCCTCGGGACCACTTTCATGCCGGCGTCGGAGTGCGCACAGTTCGACGATCTGCGCGTCATCGAATTGCGGCAATCTGTCAGGTGGCAGGTCTATCTGGCGTCGCAGCCCAGGGACCGCCTGACACCGGCCACCGCGGCCCTGGCCGACATGCTGATCCAGGCGGCGCCAGGCTAGCTCATCGGGAGTGTCGGCTTGTGGTCGACGATCGTCGACATCCTCGACCACAAGCCGACATTCGACTGCTACTTGGCGTGCGTGCCCGTGCCCTCCTTGGTGTGCCCGGCGTCGTGGGATGCCTTGGCGGGCTTCGTGGTTCCGGTCTTGGCCGGCTTGGTTTCGGTCTTCGTTCCGCCCGGGGTGCTGCCCTTGGTGCCGGCCTTGGTGTCGCCGCCGTCGGCGCCGGATGAGGAGTCCCCACCTGAGGCGTGGTCAGCGCCCTTGCCTTGTCCCGTGGTGGGCGTCTTGCCGCTGCCGGTACCGGTGCCGGTGCCGGTGGCTACGGTGCCGCTGTTGCCGGACGTGCCGCCGCTGGTGTCCGCGGGCTTGGTCGCGCCGCTGGGGTCGGTCGCGGTGTCCTTGCCGCCATCCGTGCCGATGCCCGTCGACGAATCCGGTTTGGTCACAGCCGGTTTCGTGGCGGTGTCCGCCGAGCTGGCCGGATCCGTCTTCGGGGTATCCGTCTTCGTGGTGTCGGTCTTCGTCGTGGGCTGGTCGGCCGGCTGTGCGGTCTCCGTTGCTGCCTTGGCGGGCAGCGCCTTCACGGTGGTCGCTGCCGGCAGGGCGATCGTCGTCGCATCGGTGGCCGGCACAGCGTTGGCCGCCGCCGTCTTGGTCGTCGTGATCGGCGGCGGCTTGAGCGCACCCGCAACCAGCTTCTGCAGCAGCTGCAGCGCGGCCACCGGACCGGGCAGATTGACGGTGAAGCCCAGTGGTCCGTCACCGATGTTGATGCCGAACGAGGTCAGCAGCCCGCCCGCGTACAGCGGCACGCCGGGGAGCCCGGTATCGATCACGGTCGACAGGTCCGGGCCGTAGCCGCCGTTGAGAACACCGTTGAGGACGGTGGCGGGAATCGAGATCAGCGAGGTGGCGACCTTGCCGAGATCGCCGGTGCGCGTGGCGTCGATGACGTCCTGCACGGCGGCGCCCAGCGCGGCAGGCGCCTGGATCAGCGGGCCGAGGAGGCCGCCGACGATGACGAGGGCGTTCGACGGTTGCAGCCCGCCGAAGCCCTGGTTCAGGGTGTTGAGGACGTTGACCGCGTTCTGCAGTGGGTTGGCGGCGATGACGCCCAGCGGGCCGAGTTTGTCGATCGCGCTGACGAGGCCCTGCAGCGGGTAGGCGATGGAGTTGAGCGCCGGCGCCAGCAGATTGGTCAGCGGGATCAGCGCGTTCAACCCGACCAGGAGCAGCTGATTCGTCGCATCCTCGACGTTGCCCTTCGTCAGATTGGTCCCGATCTGGCCGAGGGTGCTGCCCAGCGCGTTCAACAGCGGCGGCGCCGGTGCGAACGGCACGGCCGGCTGCGGAGTCGGGTCGACCTTGACCGAACCCGGCGACGACACCAGCTTCAGCAGGTCCTGCAGCGCGGCGAGTTGGTTGTTGAGGGCCGCGGTCAGGATCGGCGTCGGCCCGTTGGTCTGTGCCGTGCTCACGATGGTCTGCAGGCTGGCGACGGTGTTGTTGAACGCCTGCGCGTACGCCTCGAAGGGGTTGATGGTGGCGGTCAGACGTACCGCGGTGCGCTCGATCTGAGCTTCCATGTGGTGAATCTGGGTACTGACGGTCGGCGCCATGACCGGGGCGACGGCGATAGCCGCGGCCCCGGCCAGGGACACGCCGACGGAAGCGAACGGTCGAGCGGCGGTGTGCATGGCGGGCCCTTTCAAAGGCTCAGAATCGGACATTCGGCGAACTGACTTTCGCGTAAGTTCGCCCTGATTCTGGCTTCGAGAGGTGGGTCGCCCGCTAGCGACGAATGACTCTATTTTCGACGGCGTCAGATGCGCCGGTACAGCCCTTTCCCGGTGATGAGCGGCAGGTCCAGCGTCGTGCGGATGCCCGGCTCGGCGGCCACGACCGCCGGGATCGCGTTCACGACGCGGGCAGCGGTGGCAACGAGTCCGGCGTGATTGTGGTCGCCCTTGCCGCTGCTCAGGCACAGGTCCAGGGCGTACGACGGCTCGCCGGTCACCTCGACGCGGTACGAGCCGCCCTCCTGCGCGGGCTGTGGCCAGTCGGGGCAGAGATCGTCACGGAGGCGGGTGATGTGCTCGAGCACGACGGCCGGGTGGCCGTCCTTCATGCCGCGCACCTCGAACCGCATGGCTGCCGTCGTGCCCGCCGGGATGTGGCCCGACGCGATGTCGAAGTCCTCGGGCGCGGGCACCCGGGCGTGCGTCTCGGTCACCTCGTCGAGTTCGATGCCGAGACCCGCGGCCAACTGCCGCACGACCGAACCCCACGCCAGGCTCAGCACGCCGGGCTGCAGCAGCATCGGTAACTCATCGATGGGCTTGCCGAAGCCCATCACGTCGAACATCACCGTCGCGCTGTCGTAGGTGGCGTAGTCGACGATCTCCATGCACCGGACCTGCTCGACGCTCTGACAGGTGCCCATGAGGGCAAGGGGGAGAAGGTCATTGGCGAAGCCCGGGTCGATGCCGTTCACAAACAGCGACGAACCGCCTTGTTGTGCGGCGTCTTCGAGCGGCGCGATCAGTTCGGCGGGCAGCACCTGCCACGGATACTGCAGGAACACCGCCGCACTGGCGACGACGTTGATCCCGGCGGCCAGGATGCGGCGGTAGTCCTCCAGCGCCTCGGGCAGCCGGTTGTCTGCCATCGCCGTGTAGACGACGCAGTCGGGCTTGCTCGCCAAGATGGCGTCGAGGTCGTCGGTGGCCGTGACGCCGGTCGAAATATCAAGTCCGGCAAGCTCTCCGGCGTCTTTGCCGGCCTTGGCGGCAGAGGACACCCAGACGCCGGTCAGTTCGTAGGCGGGGTCATTGATGAGCTGAGTCAGGGCATGGCGGCCGACGTTGCCAGTGCCGACTGCGGCGACTTTGATGGGCATGCAGACGTTCCTCACAGGTCCGGGATGGGGAGATCAAGGTTGGGAAACGTGAGGCCGCCGTCGACCTCCAGCACCTTGCCGGTGACGTAGGCACCGGCCGGGGAGGCCAGGTACAGCGCGGCGGCCGCGATGTCCTCCGGGTCGCCGAGGCGGCGCATCGGGGTGGCCTTCTCCATGGGGTCGCGTAACGCCTCGTTGGAGGCGACGATGTCCAGCGCGGAGGTCAGGATCGAACCGGGCGCGATGCCGTTGACCCGGATCTTCGGGCACAGGTCCATGGCGGCGAGCTTGGTGTAGTGCGCGAGTGCCGCTTTGGCCGTGCCGTATGCGGCGAATCCGCGGCCCGCCAGCCGGCCGACGGCTGAGGTGATGTTGATGACGCTGCCACCGCCGGCGTGCTCCAGCATCAGCGGGACCGCCGCCTGTGTCAGTGCGTGCGCGGTGGCGACGTTGAAGGTGAAGGCGTCTTTGAGATCCTGCGGCGAGGTGTACATCAGCGGCCCGGGCATGGTGCCGCCGACGTTGTTGACGACGACATCTAGTCGGCCGAACGCCTCGACCGCCGCGGCGGCGAGCTTGGCGGTCTCGTCCGGGTGGGCGAGGTCGGCGGCGATGACGTGCGCCTTGCGGCCGGCGGCCTCGACCTGCGCGGCGACCTCGTGCAACTGAGACTCGGTCCGCGCGGCAATCAGCACGTCAGCACCGGCTTCGGCGAATGCGACGGCAATGGCCGCGCCGAGGCCGCGGCCCGCGCCGGTCACCACCGCTACCTGGTCGTCGAGCCGGAATCTGTCCAGAATCACGTGTGCCTCACTCGCGTCGTCGTGGTCGTTGTTAGGCACGCTAGCAAGTTTGGGACGCCGCGGGAACGAATTTCTAGAACACGTTTCAATTGCTGCGAATGCGTTGACCGCTCCGGCTGATACGTACACGTGGGGTGCTATGGCGAGCGTGCGGGTTTGGACCGGATCGGCGGGCGAAACCAGACAAAAGCGACACGTTCGTCGTAGGACGCGCGGGCGGCCCCGGTGAGAGACCGCCGACCGCTCAGGACCGCGACTTCGCGCTGGACTTGGCGCCGGACTTCGAGCCGGCCTTGGCGGTGGACTTCCGCGACTTCACGCTGGCCTCCAGCTTGGCCAGCAGATCGGAGACGTCCTCGGTCGCGTCCAGCTCGGTCGCCGCTTCCTCGGTGGTGAACGCCTCGCCGCCCGCGATCTTGGCTTCGATGAGCTCTTCCATCTGCTCGCGGTAGGTGTCGTGGAACTGCTCGGGCTGGAAGTCCTCGGTCATCGAGTCCACCACCTGGCCGGCCATCGTCAGCTCGGCCTTCTTGATCTCGACTTCCTTGTCCAGCACCGGGAAATCCGGATCGCGAATCTCGTCGGGCCACAGCAGCGTGTGCACGATCATCACGTTGCGCTTGCCGAAATCCTTGACGCGCAACGCCGCCAGCCGCGTCTTGTTACGCAGCGAGAAATGCACGATGGCCACGCGGTCGGTCTGCGCCAACGTCTGGGCCAGCAGCACGTACGACTTCGAGGACTTCGAGTCCGGCTCGAGGAAATAACTGCGGTCGTACATGAGCGGATCGATCTGCTCGGCCGGGACGAACTCGACGACCTCGATCTCGCGGCTGCGCTCTTCCGGCAGCGTGGCGATGTCCTCGTCGGTGATGATGACGGTCTGGCCGTCCTCCGATTCGAAAGACTTGGCGATATCCCGAAACTCGACGACCTCGCCGCAGACCTCGCACACCCGCTTGTATCGGATGCGGCCGTTGTCCTTGGCGTGCACCTGATGAAACTTGATGTCGTGATCCTCAGTGGCGCTGTACACCTTCACCGGCACATTGACCAGACCGAAGGCGACTGACCCCTTCCAGATGGACCGCATACCCCAGTATGGCCCATGATCGCGCCGTGGCTTGGATACTTGAGGTGTGGAGCAATTCGGACGGGTGCGGCTGACCAACCCCGACAAGGTGCTCTATCCGGCGACCGGCACCACCAAGGCCGACGTTTTCGACTATTACCTCGCCGTCGCCGGCGCGATGTTGCCGCACATCGCGGGCCGTCCCGTCACCCGTAAACGGTGGCCCAATGGTGTTGCGCAGCAGCCGTTCTTCGAGAAGCAGCTGGCGTCGTCGGCGCCGGAGTGGCTGGAGCGCGGCGCCATCACGCATCGCAGCGGAACCACCGTCTATCCGATCATCGACACGCCCGAGGGGCTGGCCTGGATCGCCCAACAGGCGTCGTTGGAAGTGCATGTGCCGCAATGGCGCTTTGTCGGTGGGGGCGGCGGGCCGGGCGAGGCCCCGGCGCCCGGGCCCGCGACACGCATCGTGTTCGACCTGGATCCGGGCGAGGGTGTCACGATGGCGCAGTTGTGCGAGGTGGCGCGTGCCGTCCGCGAACTCGTCGCCGGCATGGATCTGGAGGCCCATCCGGTGACCAGCGGCAGTAAGGGTTTACACCTGTATGTGCCGCTGGCCTCGCCCGTCAGCTCCCGCGGTGCGTCGGCTGTCGCCAAACGTGTTGCCCAGCAACTCGAATCGTCGATGGGTGGGCTGGTCACCGCGACCATGACCCGCAGTCTGCGGGCCGGCAAGGTGTTTCTGGACTGGAGCCAGAACTCCGCGGCCAAGACGACGGTGGCCCCGTACTCGTTGCGCGGCCGCGACGAGCCGACGGTGGCGGCGCCGCGTACCTGGGAGGAACTCGACGATCCCGAGTTGCGCCAGCTGCGGTTCGACGAGGTGCTGGCCCGCCTGGCCGACGACGGCGATCTGCTCGCGGACATGGACGGCGACGCGCCGGTGGCCGACCGGCTCACCACCTACCGCAGCATGCGGGACCCCGGTCGCACGCCGGAGCCGGTGCCCGCGGCCCCGCCCGCATCGGGTCTCAACAACCGCTTCGTCATCCAAGAACACCACGCCCGCCGGCTGCACTACGACTTCCGGCTCGAACGCGACGGCGTGCTGGTCAGTTGGGCTGTCCCGAAGAACCTTCCGGACACCTCGACCGTCAACCACCTCGCGGTGCACACCGAAGACCACCCGCTGGAGTACGCCACCTTCGAAGGCGACATCCCCAAGGGCGAATACGGCGGCGGGCACGTCACGATCTGGGATTCGGGCACCTACGACACCGAAAAGTTCCGGGACCCAGGCGAAAACGGCGAGGTCATCGTCAACCTCCACGGCAGCCGGGTCTCCGGGCGCTACGTGCTGATCCAGACCGAAGGTAAGAACTGGCTGGTGCGCCGGATGAAAGAGCAACGGCTGCAACCCATGCTGGCCACGCACGGCTCGGTGGGCCGGCTGTCTCCGGACCACTGGGCCTTCGAAGGAAAGTGGGACGGCTACCGGCTCCTGGTCGACGCCGACCACGGCCGAATTCGGCTGACCGCTCGCAGCGGCCGTGACGTCACGGGAGAATTCCCGCAACTGCAGTCGTTGGCAGCCGATCTCGCCGACCACCACGTGATCCTCGACGGCGAGGTGGTGGCGTTGCAGGACGGTGTGCCGAGCTTCCAGGCCATGCAGAACCGCGGATCCGGCAGCCACATCGAATTCTGGTGTTTCGACATCCTGTCCCTCGACGGACGCGACCTGACCCGCGCGAAGTACCGGGATCGGCGAAAGTTGTTGGAGACCTTGGCCTCTGACGGTGCGCTGACGGTACCGCCACTGCTGCCGGCGGAAGACCCCCTGAAGTTCGCCGATGAGCGCGGCTATGAAGGGGTGGTCGCGAAGAAATGGGATTCGGGGTACCGGCCGGGGCGGTCGGAGGCCTGGGTGAAGGACAAGTTCTGGCGCACACAGGAAGTGGTGATCGGCGGCTGGCGGGCCGGGGAGGGCGGCCGCACCAGCGGTATCGGGGCGCTGCTGGTCGGGGTTCCCGAAGGCGACGGCCTGCAGTTCGCCGGCCGCGTCGGTACCGGGTTCACCGACAAGATGCTGGCTGATCTGAAGGCGATGCTCAAGCCGCTCGAGACGCGCGAATCACCTTTTACCGCACCGCTTTCCACCCTGGATGCCAAAGGCGTGACCTACGTGCGGCCCGAACTGGTGGGCGAGGTGCGCTACAGCGAGCGCACCACGGACAACCGCTTGCGCCAGCCCAGCTGGCGTGGCCTCCGCCCCGACAAGACGCCCGCAGAGGTCACCTGGGAGTGATTTGTGCACGATTTTCCGCGGCAGGCGCGGATTTTCGTGCACAAATCACGGCAGGCAGAGTGCGGCGGCGACGGCCTCTTCCAGCCCGCGCGTCGCCAGCTGATCGGCCAACTCGTTGTCGGTGATGCCGGAGTGCCCCTTGACCCAGAACCACTCGACCTGGTGCCGGGCGCAGGCCGCCTGTAGTCGCTGCCACAGATCGACGTTCTTCACGGGCTGCTTCGACGCCGTCATCCAGCCGTTGCGCTCCCAGCCGTACACCCACTTGGTGATGCCGTTGCGGACGTAGGTGCTGTCGGTGTGCAGGTGCACCACGACGGGCCGCGTCAACGCCTCGAGCGCCATGATCGGTGCCATCAGCTCCATGCGGTTGTTGCTGGTTTCACCGGCCTCACCGCCGAACATTTCGCGCACGTGGTGGCGCATGCGCAGCACCGCACCCCAGCCGCCGGGGCCGGGGTTGGGGCGGCAGCCGCCGTCGGTGTGGATGACCACGACGTCGTCGGTAGCGGAGTCGCTCATCGGCTGAGAATAGGTGCCGAGATCATCGCCGTGCGGACCGACATCCCGAATTCGTGATGCCGCAGCGTGGTGATCCGGCGTCCGGGTTGCACCGCCGGTTTGACGGGCGCGGTGCGGTCAGCGAAGAAGGCGGCGGTGGCATCGATGTCGTCGACGACGTAGGTCAGGCCCCACAACGTGGACGGGCCGTCGCCCGTGGCGCCGGGCGACCCGACGACCTCGAGGATCACCTCGCCCAGCCGGAAGAAGATCTGCCGCATCGGCCGGCCGCCCAGTTCGCCGTCCCGTTCGCGGCGCGGATGGACGTCGACGGCCGCCAGCGCCGCGACGGTCCGTTTCAAGTCGGGTGACAGCAGCACGACGTGGTCGACCGATACCGCGCCGTTGGGGTGCTCGGCGGGCGTCGGCGGCGGCGCGTCCGATCGCATGGTGGGGATGCCGTCGAGCGGCTGGTCGGACGGCACGCCGCGCAGTGCCCATCCGACGATGCCCGTGCCACGCTCGCGTCCGACCAACCGCATACGGACGCCGCCGACCCGGCATACGCCGTCCGGCTCGACGGTGAAGCCGGCCGCGGTCCACGCGTCGGCGGGGTCGGCGACCTCGAATTCATCGACGCTGACGGTCATTGCCCGGCCTCGTCGACCGTCACCCGGAGTCGTGGCGGTTTCGTATCCGGCGCCACCCGTGCCCACACCGCGTCGACCATGGGCGCCAACAGTAGTTCGCCCATCTGCCGGGCGAGCACGGCGACGACCTGGGTGTTCTCGCGGCGCGTGGTCGAGGCGCGACCGGTCTTGCGGGCCGCCCGGACCTCGCGTTGCGTGAGGTCGACGATGACGTCGACCAGGTGGCTGTCGGCGACGTTCGGTTGCAGCAGGGCCCGGCGCACGTAGTCGACCACCGCCGGATTGGCCCGCAGCATGTCGCGGACGGCGGCGTCGCGCACGGCGGTGGAGGCGTCTTCGGGCACCTCGGCAAGCGCACCCGCGAAGTAGTCGACCACCAGCTGGTCCACCGCGTTCCGCAGGCCGGCCTTGGTCTTGAAGTGGTGCTGCACCAGGCCGACCGCGACGCCTGCCTCCGCGGCGATGGCGCGCAACGAGATTCGGTCTTCGCCGTGTTTGGCGTACAGGTCCAGCGCGGTGTTGCGGATGCGCGCTTTGGCTGTCAGGTCGTCGACAGTTGCCCTCGGATCAACCATCAGACCTCCCATCGGCAACCGGATCAATGTACTGTACACATGAACAGGGGCCTATACAGTTGTATAGCGCGCAGAATTTAGCGAGGTGGACCAATGTCAGAGCTCTTCCCGAAGTACCGGGCCAGCTGGGAGACCGATCAGCACCGCGAGCTGCGTCAGCACGCGGCGGCGTTCCTGGCCAAGGAGGCCACGCCCAACCAGGAGCGGTGGGCCAAGAACCACCAGGTCGACCGCGAGTTCTGGAACAAGCTCGGCGACGCCGGCCTGCTCGGCCTGGACCTGCCCGAGGAGTACGGCGGTGCGGGCGGTGACTTCGGGTTCTCGGCCGTGGTGGCCGAAGAGTTTGCGCTGGCCCATGATTCGGCCTCCGGCTGGTCGGTGCATTCGCCGATCGTGGCGCACTACATCGACACCTACGGCAACGCGGAGCAGAAGGCCCGTTGGATGCCGAAGATCATCAGCGGCGAGACGGTGCTGGCCATCGCGATGACCGAGCCGGGCACCGGTTCGGACCTGCAGGCCGTCCGCACCACCGCCATCCGCGATGGCGACCACTACGTCATCAACGGCTCAAAGACCTTCATCTCCAACGGATCTCTGTGCGACATGGTGGTGATCGTCGCCAAGACCGATCCCACGCAGGGCGCGGCCGGGGTGTCGCTGATCGTCGCCGAGGTCAACGACCTGCCGGGCTTCGAGCGCGGCCGGGTGCTGGAGAAGGTCGGTCAGCACGGCCAGGACACCCGCGAGCTGTTCTTCACCGACATGCGCGTGCCGGTCACCAACCTGCTCGGTGAGCAGGAAGGTCTGGGCTTCTACCAGCTGATGTCGCAGCTGGCCCGCGAGCGGCTCGTCATCGGATCGATCTGCGCCGGCATGGCCGAGGCCGCGGTGCTGGAGGCCATCAAGTACACCAAGCAGCGCGAGGCCTTCGGCAAACCGCTGATCAACTTCCAGCACAACCGATTCCAGCTCGCCGAGCTCAAGGCCGAGGTGCTGTCGATCAAGACCACGGTGGACTACTGCGTCCAGTCGCTGATCGACGGCGACAACGATCCGGCGATCGCGTCCATGGGCAAGCTGATCGCCGCCGATCGGGCAGTGGCCGTCGTCGACCGCTGTGTGCAGTTCTTCGGCGGGTACGGCTACATGATGGAGTACCCGATCGGCCGGGCCTACGCCGCGGCGCGCGTGAACAAGATCTACGGCGGCACAAGCGAAATCATGAAGGAGATCATCAGCCGCACGCTGTGATCCAGCTGCTGGAGTGTGCACAGATGTCCCTGACGCCCTGACGTGTCGGGGACATCTGTGTCTCCTCGCCAAAGGCGCCGTTCGGTGGCATCCTGAGGCCATGAGCTCAGGCGATTACACCGACGAGGATGACGATCAGCTGACGCAGGAGGACATGCTGATCGACCGCGGCGTCGACGACCTGCTGGACGAGGGCTACGTGCCGCCCGACAAATGGCGTGAGCCCCGGGACCAAGAGACCCTCGACGAGCTGCTCGCCGAGGAAGAGCCGGACCCGGCGCTGCAGCTTGACGAGGGTGACGATCCCGACGAGCAGTGGGGCGAAGACGAGGTCGGTGACCAGCGGTCCGGCCGGCTCGTGGCCGGCGAGCAGGACGGTGAGCTGCTTGCCGGGGACGTCGGCATCGACGGGAGCGCGGCCTCCGCCGAGGAGGCCGCGGTCCACGTCATCGACGAGTAGTCGCGCTCAGACCTTGGCGATGACGTTCTCGGCGAACATCTCCAGGTGCTTGATCTTCTCGTCGAGCGGCTGGGTGTCCTCGCCCATGATGTAGGGCACGCGGAAGCCGACGATGACGTCGGTGACGCCCTTGTCCTCGAGGCGCTTCACGCCGTCGACGGTGAAGCCGTCGATCGAGATGACGTGAATCTGGAACTCGTCGCACAGCCCGATGCGCTCTTCGGATTCGCGGTACTGCGCGAGCTTCTTGAGCAGCGGGTCGAGCTCAGCCGGGTCGCCGCCGCCGTGCATCCAGCCGTCGTTGCGGGCGGCGCGCTTGAGTGCGGCGTCGGCGTGGCCACCGACCAGGATCGGCACCGGCTTGGTCGGCGCCGGCGTCATCTTGGTCTTGGGGATGTCGTAGAACTCGCCGTGGTACTCGAAGTAGTCGCCCTGCGTCAGGCCGCGGATGACGTCGATGCACTCGTCCATGCGCTTGCCGCGGCGGGCGAACGGCACACCCATGACCTCGTAGTCCTCCGGCCACGGGCTGGTGCCCACGCCCAGGCCCAGGCGGTTGTCGAACATCGCGGCCAGCGAGCCGGCCTGCTTGGCCACCAGCGCCGGCGGCCGGATGGGCAGCTTCAGCACGAAGATGTTGAAGTGCAGCTTGGTGGTGACGGCCGACAGCGCGCCGATCAGGGCGAACGACTCGATGAACGACTTGCCGTCGAGGAACTCGCGGCTGCCGTCGGCGGTGTACGGGTAGGTCGAGTCGGACTCGAAGGGGTACGCGATGCTGTCCGGGATGGTCATCGCGTGGTAGCCGGCCTCGTCCGCCGCCTTGGCCAGCGGGATGTAGTAGGACGGGTCGGTCATCGCTTCGGCGTAGGTGAACCTCATGAAGCGATACTAGAACGTGTTCTAGTTTCATGGGCCGGGTACGGCCCATTCAGTGGTCGTCAGTTCAGCGGGAACGGCGGCAACCCGGTGCCGCTGATTGCGTAGCCGCCCTGCTGGCTGCGCTCGGTGACGCGTGCCGTTGCAGTGCGCTCGCCCACGGCCACGGTGACGGCAGTGCGCGGCAGCTCGTCGAGCGTCTCGAAAACCGTTCCCCGCCAGTGGTACTGGCCGTCGATCGGATCGAGGTGCCCGGCCAGCCGGACCCGGACGTCGCGGCCGTCGATCGTGGCGGGTCCGTCGTACAGGTCTTCGGCCTCCGCAATTTCCGCCCGCGCGGCCGGCGCCACGGGACCGCCGGGCAGGAATCCGCTCCGCCGCCACAACCGCCGCGCGATGGGGCCGAGGAGTCCAACTTCCTCCAGGAATGACGCCAGCGGCGCGAAGCCGGCGATCTGTGTCTCGATCCGGTGCGGCGACGTCCGCGCCATGCGGCGCGCGGCCCGCGCGTCCAGCCCCACGCGGCGGTACTGCACCTTGTTGGTGAACAGGAACCGGAAGAACAGGCCGCCCACGCCGTTGAGGTTACCGATCCAGAAGCGCTTGGCCCACGACATCTCCGGCGCCCGCTTGCGCAGGCCGTCGCGGGCGAACTGGATGTGCCGGGCCTCCTCGGTGACGTGAATTCGCATGAGCCGCTGCACCATCGGCTGCAGCTCGGGATCGTCCATCATCTGCCGCTGCAGTGAATCGAAAATCTCCTCGCCGATCAGCGCCGCCACCCACAGCACCGAGCCCTGGAACGCGAACGGCAGCATGTTGATGATGGTGCGCTGGTACCACTTGGGGCGTACCGGGTCGGCGCCCACCTTCTCGATGGCCTTGCCGAACATCACCATGTGGCGGGTCTCGTCGCCGAGTTCGGTCAGCTCGTAGTGGGTGGCACTCGCCGTCGGGTCCTGATGCATCGCCTTGCGCAGCAGGGCCTGGTTGAGGATGTTCTCGAACCAGATGCCCGCCGACAGGGTGTTCACCAGTTCCTGGCGTGACAGCTCGATCTGCTCGGCCCGGCTCATCGACTCCCAGAGCGGGGTGCCGTACAGCGACACCACTTTCGGCGGCAGGAAGTACTTGTCCGGGTCGATCGGCGCGTCCCAGTCGATGTCGACGATCGGCGCGTAAGACTTGCGTACCGAGCCTTTGAGCAGGCGTTCGGCGAATTCCGCGCGCGTCGTCTGGCCTTTGACCGAAGCTGTCATCGTTGACATCCCTTCGAAAGTGTCCGTAATCCGAAGCTACGTCCGATACCAGAGGTAGTCAATACCTGCGGTACTGGATAAAACTGCGGCCGCCGCAGGCCGCTAGCCTTCGCGGATGCGCACAATCCACGTCATCGGTATCGGCGCCGGCGACCCGGAGTACGTCACCGCCCAAGCCATCGCGGCGCTCAACGACACGCAGGTGTTCTTCGCGATGGACAAAGGCGACACCAAGGACGATCTCGTCGCGCTGCGCCGGCTGATCTGCGAGCGCTTCATCGAAGACCCCGGCTACCGGTTCGTGGCACTGCCCGATCCCAAGCGGGCCAAAGATCGCGAGTACCACGAGGCCGTCGCCGAATGGCATGCCGCGCGGGCCCGGCTGTGGGCGCAGGCCATCGAGACCGAACTGGGGCCGGATGGCGTGGGCGCCTTTTTGGCGTGGGGCGACCCGTCGCTCTACGACAGCACGCTGCGCATCCTGGACCGCGTCGCCGAACACGTCGAGTTCGAGTTCGACGTCATCCCCGGCATCACCGCCATCCAGGCGCTCACCGCTCGACATCGCGTCCCGCTCAACGACATTGGCGAGCCGGTGCTCATCACGACGGGGCGTCAGCTGCGTGAGCACGGGCTGGCGGGGGCCGCGGTGGTGATGCTCGACGGCGAGTGCTCGTTCCTGGAATGCCCACCGCAGACGCGGATTTGGTGGGGCGCCTACCTCGGCACCCCGGACGAGATGCTGATCGCCGGGACCGTCGGCGAGGTCGGGGAACGCATCGCGCGGGAGCGGGCCGACGCCCGGGCGCGGCACGGCTGGATCATGGACACCTACCTGCTGCGGGCAGAATCGACAGCATGAAATCGCTGCTGGTTCGTGCTGGGTTGACCGGCCTGGCGTTGTGGTTGGTCACGCGCATGGTGTCGGGGATCTACTTCGTCTTCCCCGTGGGCGCCGGCCAACTCGAGCGGGTCGGCATCATCCTGGTGGTGGCGTTCGTCTTCGGGTTGGTCAACGCCATCATCAAGCCGATCGTGCAGCTGTTCGCGATCCCGCTCTACATCCTCACGCTCGGCCTCATCCACATCGTCATCAACGCCTGGATGCTGTGGATCACCTCGTGGATCACCGAGAACACCACCCACTGGGGCCTGGGGATCGACCAGTTCTGGTTCACGGCGATCTGGGCGGCGATCCTGCTGTCAATCGTCGGCTGGGCGCTGGGTCTGGTGCAGCGCGCCATCGAGAGCTAGGGATTTGTGCACGTTTTTCCGCGCCGACCGCGGAAAAACGTGCACAAATCCCTACGCCAGCGACGCCCGGATCGCGTGTAATTCGTTGGCGCCGAACGCCGGTGGTTCGGTGATCTCGGCTGCCGGGCGTCCGGTGCGCACCGCGTCGGCCAGATCGCCGAGCGTCGCGGTCAGTCGCTGGGCGTCGGCGGGGGTGAACGGCGCTTCGGACTGCTCGGTGGCCCATGCGGTGGCGAGTGTGCGGTAGGCCAGTTGCTCGGTTGCGACGATGATCGGCCAAAGTCGTTCTGCCGCAACCCGGCTGCGGTTCGATCCGCCGATGGCGGTGTCGTAGACCGGGAGCATCGCCATCGCCCGTACCTGCAGATCGCGGCGGTCGTTGCGGGCCTGATCGGTGGTGACCGCACCCGCGGCCAGATGGCCGACCACGACGGCGACGGCGTCCAGCGTGGCCGCGATCGACTCGGCGGGGCGCGCTGCGGGATGGCCACGCCGCGTCAGCCACAGCACCACAAGTGCCACCGCGCAACCGATCACGGTGTCGATGCCGCGGGCCAGCAGCATGGCGGGCACATCGGTGATGTGGTGTCCGCCCGACGCGATGGTCAGTGCCGCGGGCGTGATGAAGATGACCGCGACGGTGTAGTTGCGCACCACGAACATCTCGATGACGAACTGCAACGTACCGACGATCAGGGCCAGCCACGGTCCACCCGGTGCCGCGGTCAAGATTCCCCCGGCCAGCACCAAGCCGAGCCACGTGCCCAGGGTGCGTTCGAGGCCGCGTTGCACCGTGCGCCGCCAGTCGAAGCCCTGGTGCAGCATCAGCACCGCCGCCGCCATCGCCCAGTACGCGTGGTCCATGTTCAGGCCGACGGTGACGGTTCCGGCGATCGCGACGGCGACCGCGGTGCGCAGGGCCGCGGTCAGCGGGGGAGCCCCCGGCGTCATCGCCCGGCGCAGCAGCGTCGCGACGGACGGCCGCCCGAGCGGGATCAGGCCCGCGAAACTGCCGCCGATGTCGTCGGGCACCGTGCCCAGTTGCCGGGCTAGTGCGGCGCTGTCGACGGACAGCGGCCGGCCGTGATCGGCGGCGGCCATGGCCTCGGCGAACAGCACATGTAGTCGGCGGTTCGTCATCCGCAGTCGATACAGGGTGTCGTCAGGCTTGGGGTGCACCGGCTGGAACGTGACGAGCGTGATCCACGCTTCGTGCAAGAGTTGAGCGGCGCGGTGCCGCGCATCGGGCGAAGACGTTTCGATGTAGGTGGCCACCGCTTCGGCGGCACCGGCCACCGCAGCGCGCTCGGGCCCGCGGGGGCGGACCAGTACGCCGGCCATGTGCACCACCCAGGCGAACGCGCCGCCGGCCAGTACCAGCGCACCCAGCCGCCAGGGACTCAGGTGCTCGGCCGCGATCCCGACCGCCGCCGCGCACGCCAGCACTGGCATGTAGGCGCCGGGCGGTCCGACCGACAGGGCCTGGCAGATCAGTACGGCGGCCATCGCGATGACGCTCACCACGAGAACCGCCGACCACGGGGTTGCCGCCGCCCAGTCGCCGAGCGCCACGACCACCGCGAACGAGACCGCGATGGCGCCGAGATACATCGCACGGTTGAGATACGGCCGTCCGCTGCCGTACAGCGAGGTGAAACCACCGATGGTGGCGACCAGCCCGGCCGGCACGTCTCCTGCCGCCCACCCGGCGAGAATCGGCACCACCATGCAGATCGACGCCCGCAGTGCGAACGGCCAGCGACGCGGCACGCTGTTGATGACCAGCATGCGTCGCAGCGGATTGGTGGCCGGGGCGGGCGCCGAGCGGTCTGCCATGTGTACAGCATGCGGTACATCCAGTCGCTAGCCTGAACCCATGCCGGAACTTCCCGAGGTCGAGGCGCTCGCCGATCACCTGCGTCGTCATGCGGTCGGACTGCCGGTGGGCCGCGTCGACGTCTCCGCCCTGTCGGTGCTCAAAACCTTCGACCCGCCGCCGACGGCGTTGTACGGCAAGGAGGTGACGGGCGCCAACCGCTGGGGCAAGTACCTGGGGCTGCAGGTCGGCGACCTGCACCTGATCACCCACCTGTCACGGGCGGGCTGGCTGCGCTGGTCGGAGAAGCTGGCGGCCGCGCCGCTGAAACCGGGCAAGGGCCCGATCGCGCTGCGGGTGCATCTCGGAAAGCCGGGTGAGGCACCGGGTTTCGACCTCACCGAGGCGGGGACCCAGAAGCGGCTGGCGGTCTGGCTCGTGAACGATCCATTGGCCGTGCCGCAGATCGCCACGCTGGGTCCGGACGCGCTATCGCTCGGGCCGGCGGAGTTGGCAGCGGTGCTGGCCGGCAACACCGGCCGGATCAAGAACGTCATCACCGATCAGCGCGTGATCGCCGGGATCGGCAACGCCTACAGCGACGAAATTCTGCATGTGGCCAAACTTTCGCCGTTCGCGACCGCGGGCAAGCTGACGCCCGAACAACTGAGTGCGCTGCACGACGCGATGATCTCGGTGCTCACCGATGCGGTGACCCGATCGGTCGGGCAGGGGGCGGCAACCCTCAAGGGGGAGAAGCGCTCTGGGCTCCGGGTCCATGCCCGAACCGGGCTGCCGTGCCCGGTCTGCGGTGACACCGTCCGGGAAGTGTCCTTCGCGGACAAGTCTTTTCAGTACTGCGCGACGTGCCAGACCGGCGGCAAGGTGCTGGCCGACCGGCGGATGTCGAAACTGCTCAAGTGATTCAGTTGCAGTAGTTCTTGGTCGCCGCCACCAGTGCCTGCTGGTACAGCGGGTCGAGGTGCCGTTGCTCGGTGACTTGTGTTCGAGCGGCGTCCACCGCACCCGGGCATCCAGGGCCGTGCAGGACACTCTGGTGTGCCGCCAGCTCGGCGACCATGGTGCGGTTGAAACCGTCTATCGCCGTGCGTGATTCGGATAGATCCGGGGCGGTGGTGGGAGCCGCGGCCGGATCGAACTTCCACTGGCTGAACCGCAGGTACTCGATGCCCTCGGTGGCGTGAATCTGATCGGTGAACACCTGCCGCACGAACACCGGGTCGACGCCGGACGCGGTGGCCTGGGCGCCGACCGCATTCAGCACCTGCTGCACCCGTGCGGGATCCTCGATCGAGCCGCCGCTGATCCACTTGACGGCGGCCACCGGATCGGCGGTCTGCAGCCGCTGGGCGGCGGTGTCAACCAGCCGGAACAGCTGATCGTCGTCGGCGTGGGCGAGCGGCAGCCACGTCATGCCCATGGCGGCAATCAACAGGGCGGCGAGCTTCATCCTTCGATCCTGCACCATGCAACCTTTCTTGACAGGTGTCGAGTTGGTTACGCTGCAGGCATGACTCGGCAGAAGATCCTCATCACCGGCGCGAGCTCGGGCCTGGGCGCCGGTATGGCCCGGCAGTTCGCCGCCAAGGGCCGCGACCTCGCGCTGTGCGCTCGCCGGCTGGACAACCTGGAAGAACTGAAGGCCGAACTGACGGCGCAGTACCCTGGGGTGACGGTGGCCATCGCGGCGCTGGACGTCAACGACCACGACCAGGTGCCCAAGGTGTTCGAGGAACTGTCCGATCAGTTGGGCGGTATCGACTGCGTCATCGTCAACGCCGGCATCGGCAAGGGCTACCCGCTGGGCGGCGGCAAGCTGTGGGCCAACAAGGTGACCATCGAGACGAATCTCGTTGCGGCGCTGGTGCAGATCGAAACGGCACTGGAGATGTTCAAGGCCACGGGCCGCGGCCATCTGGTCCTGGTGTCGTCGGTGCTCGGCAACGTCGGGGTGCCCGGGTTCAAGGCCGCGTACGCCGCGAGCAAGGCCGGCGTCACGTCGCTGGGTGAGTCGCTGCGTGCCGAGTACCCGTCCGGACCCATCAAGATCACGGTCCTCGAGCCCGGCTACATCGAGTCGGAGATGACCGCGAAAGCCGGCTCCACGATGCTCATGGTCGACAACGAGACCGGTGTGAAGGCCATGGTCGACGCCATCGAGAAGGAGAAGGGCCGCGCCGTCGTCCCCGGCTGGCCGTGGTGGCCGCTGGTCGAGGTGATGAAGCTGGTGCCGCCGCGGTTCACCAAGTACTTCGCCTAGGGATTTGTGCACGATTTTCCGCGCCGGCCGCGGATTTTCGTGCACAAATCCCTAGGAAACGCGGCCGCGCTCCGCTCGGTAGCGGCGCACCAGGGCGTCGGTGGAGCTGTCGGACTGCGGTGCGGGCGCGGCGTCGGCCGTGATGACCGGCAGCAGGGCCTTGGCCTGCGTCTTACCGAGCTCGACACCCCACTGATCGAACGAGTCGATGCCCCAGATGACGCCCTCGGTGAACACCTGGTGCTCGTACAGCGCGATCAACTGCCCGACCACCGACGGCGTCAGCTTGGTCGCCAAAATCGAAGTGGTGGGCCGGTTTCCGGGCATCACCTTGTGCGGGACGACGGCAGCAGGGGTGCCTTCGGCGGCAATTTCCTCGGCGGTCTTGCCGAACGCGAGCACCTGGGTCTGGGCGAAGAAATTGCTCATCAGCAGGTCGTGCATGCTGCCGGTGCCGTCGGCGGTGGGCAGATCATCGGTCGGCTCGCTGAAGCCGATGAAATCGGCCGGCACCAGCCGCGTGCCCTGGTGCAGCAGTTGGTAGAAGGCGTGCTGGCCGTTGGTTCCCGGTTCACCCCAGAAGATCTCGCCGGTGTCGGTGCTCACCGGAGTGCCGTCGGCGCGCACCGATTTGCCGTTGGACTCCATGGTCAGCTGCTGCAGGTAGGCGGCGAACCGGGCCAGGTCGTTGGAGTAGGGGAGCACCGCACGCGCTTGTGCCCCAAAGAAATCCGAGTACCACAGGCCGATGAGCCCGAGCAGCGCCGGCGCGTTCGCCTCCAGCGGCGCGGTGCGGAAGTGCTCGTCGACCAGGTGGAAGCCGGCCAGGAATTCGCCGAAGCGCTCCTTGCCGATGACGGCCATCACCGACAGCCCGATGGCACTGTCGACGGAGTAGCGGCCGCCGACCCAATCCCAAAAGCCGAACATGTTCGCGGTGTCGATGCCGAACTCGGACACCAGCTTTGCGTTGGTCGACACCGCGACGAAGTGCTTGGCGACGGCTTCCGATCCAGCCCCGTCGCCCAGTCCTTCAATCAGCCAGCGCCGGGCGGCGGTGGCGTTCGTCAGCGTTTCCAGCGTCGAGAACGTCTTGGAGGCGACGATGAAAAGCGTTGTGGCAGGGTCGAGTCCGTCGAGCTTGGCCACCAGGTCGGCCGGGTCGACGTTCGACACGAACCGCGCCGTGATGCCCGCGTCGGCGTAATGGCGCAGCGCCTGGTCGACCATCACCGGGCCCAGGTCGGAGCCACCGATGCCGATGTTGACGACGGTCGTGATGCGCTGCCCGGTGGCCCCGGTCCACTCACCGCTGCGCAGCCGGTCGGTGAAGGTGCCCATCTCGTCGAGTACCGAGTGCACGTCGGCGACCACGTCCTGACCGTCGACCACCAACGAGGCGCCGCGGGGCAGCCGCAGCGCCGTGTGCAGCACGGCGCGGTCCTCGGAGGTGTTGATGTGTTGGCCCGCGAACATGGCGTCGCGCCGCTCCTCGAGGCCGGCCGCACGGGCCAGATCGAGCAGCAGGGCAAGGGTTTCCCTGGTCACGCGGTGCTTGCTGTAGTCGATGTACAGATCGCCGACGGTCAGCGTCAGCTCCCGGCCGCGGTCCGGGTCGTCGGCGAACAACTCGCGCAGCGTGGTCGCCTCGACCGCGGCGTGGTGCGCGCTGAGCGCCTTCCAGGCTGAGGTGGTCGTGATGTCGGCAGCGGGAGTCTGATCAGCCATGCCTCAAACCCTAGTGTGACGTAGGAAACGCCGCCGTACATGATGGGTGTATGGACATCGCCGCGCTGTTGTCGTCTGTCCCAACTGGCCTCTGGATCGGCGGTGAGGAGCGCGCCGGTCAATCCACGTTCGAAGTGCTCAACCCGGCAACCGAGGACGTCATCGTCCGCGTCGCCGACGCCGCGCCGCAGGACGGCATCGCCGCACTCGACGCCGCGGAGGCCGTCGAAAAGGAGTGGGCGGCAACCCCGCCCCGTGAGCGCGGCGAAATCCTGCGGTCGGTGTTCGAGACCATCACCGCCCGCGCCGAGGATCTCGCGATGTTGATGACGCTCGAGATGGGCAAGGTGCTCGCCGAGAGCCGCGGCGAGGTCAAGTACGGCGCTGAGTTCTTCCGCTGGTTCGCCGAAGAGGCCGTCCGCATCGGCGGCCGCTACACCCCCAGCCCAGCAGGTACCGGGCGCATCGTCGTCACCAAGTCGCCCGTCGGCCCGTGTTACGCGGTGACGCCGTGGAACTTCCCGCTGGCCATGGGCACCCGCAAGATCGGCCCGGCCCTGGCGGCCGGCTGCACCATGGTGGTCAAGCCCGCCGCCGAAACCCCGCTGACCATGTTGCTGCTGGCCAAACTGATGGCCGACGCGGGGCTGCCCAAGGGAGTGTTGTCGGTGCTGCCGACCACCAGTCCGGGTGAACTGACCGCCGCGCTGGTCAACGACGGCCGGCTGCGCAAGCTGACCTTCACCGGGTCGACGGGCGTCGGCCGGGCGCTGGTGCAGCAGGGCGGCGAGAAGCTGCTGCGCATGTCGATGGAACTCGGCGGCAACGCGCCGTTCCTGGTGTTCGACGACGCCGACATCGATGCCGCCGTCGACGGCGCGATCCTCGCCAAGATGCGCAACGGCGGCGAGGCCTGTACGGCGGCCAACCGCTTCCACGTCGCCAATGCGGTGCGGGAGGAGTTCACCACGAAGCTGGTGCAGCGGATGAGCGAGTTCACGCTCGGCAACGGCCTGGACGAGAACGCGACGCTCGGCCCGCTCATCAACGCCAAGCAGCTCGGCACCGTCACCGACCTGGTGTCCGACGCGGTGTCGCGCGGCGCGACCGTCGCCGTCGGCGGCACGGCCCCGGGCGGCCCCGGCTACTTCTATCCGGCGACGGTCCTGGCGGACGTCCCTGCCGATGCCCGCATCCTGCGGGAGGAGGTGTTCGGGCCCGTCGCTCCCGTGACGGGATTCGACACCGAGGACGAGGCGATCGCCGCGGCCAACGACACCGAGTACGGTCTGGCGGCCTACATCTACACGCAATCGCTCGACCGGGCGCTACGGGTGTCTGAGGCGCTGGAGTCCGGCATGGTCGGCGTCAACCGGGGCGTCATCTCGGACCCGGCGGCGCCGTTCGGCGGGGTGAAGTCGTCAGGGTTCGGCCGCGAAGGCGGCACCGAAGGTATCGAGGAGTACCTCGACACCAAGTACATCGCCCTGACTCCCTGACGCCTCTCACCCTTGCGCCTCTCTTGGCGCGAGCGGCCGTGTCTGTACGCAACACGCCGTGGTTGCTTGTACAAATGGGGCCGCTCACCGGCCGCGAAGGTGCGCAAACCACGCATCGAAGTCGGTGCGTCGCCGTACAGACACGGCCGCTCGCGGGAAGTTTGGTCAGTGGCCGAGGCGGCCGCGGCCGAGACGCAGCAGCAGCATGGCGAGGTCTTTGCCCTCGGGGCCCAGCTTGCTGTAGCGCTCGATGACCTTCATCTCGCGGCTGTGCACCAGCCGGGTGCCGCCGGAGGCCATGCGGGCCTTGCCGATCATCTTGGAGACCTCGGTGCGACGGGCGACGGCCGCAAGGATGGTGGCGTCCAGCTTGTCGATCTCCAGGCGGAGCTCGTCGATGTTGGGGAGTTCAGTTTCGGTCGACATGGTTTCCTCGCTGTTGGTGGATTCTGGTGTCATCCGAATTCAGGCCTCACACAACAAACGAGCCCCGGATCCGGATGCGGACCACGGGGCTGAAGGGAAGCAGCTAAACCCCGGGTACCGGCGTCCGGTACCCGTAGAAAAATCGCTGCTGCGCATTGAGCACGTTCCGAGTGTGCCATCCCGGCCGGTGCCAGCGCAAAGAGGCGACTGAAGCGACCGGGGAAATGCGTGGCTTGTCGCACCCCGGCGGTAAGTTTGAGCTGATATGACGAGCACAGCCCCCGACATCGATCAGCTTCTGGACGGCCTCAACCCGCAGCAGCGTGCAGCGGTTCTGCACGAGGGTTCGCCGCTGCTGATCGTGGCCGGCGCCGGCTCGGGCAAAACCGCGGTGCTGACCCGGCGCATCGCCTACCTGCTGGCCAACCGCGACGTCGGCGTCGGCCAGATCCTGGCCATCACGTTCACCAACAAGGCCGCCGCCGAGATGCGTGAGCGCGTGGTCCAGTTGATCGGCCCCCGCGCCAAGTCCATGTGGGTGTCGACGTTCCACTCCACCTGCGTCCGCATCCTCCGGAACCAGGCCTCACTGCTGCCGGGGCTGAACTCCAACTTCTCCATCTACGACGCCGACGACTCGCGCCGGTTGCTGATGATGGTGGGCAAGGACCTGGGCCTCGACGTCAAGCGGTACTCGCCGCGCATGCTGGCGACCGCGATCTCGAACCTGAAGAACGAACTGATCGACCCATTGCAGGCGGCCTCGGAGGCGTCGGAGGCCGACGAGGACCTGCCGAAGATCGTCGCCGAGGTCTACGGCGAATACCAGCGCCGGCTGCGGGCGGCGAACGCCATGGACTTCGACGACCTGATCGGCGAGACGGTCGCTGTGCTGCAGAGCTTTCCGCAGATCGCGCAGTACTACCGGCGCCGCTTCCGGCACATCCTGGTCGACGAGTACCAGGACACCAACCACGCCCAGTACGTGCTGGTGCGCGAGCTCGTCGGGCACCACGCGCCCGAAGGCGCCGACGACGTCCCGCCCGCCGAACTGTGCGTCGTGGGTGACGCCGACCAGTCCATCTACGCGTTCCGCGGCGCGACGATCCGCAACATAGAGGATTTCGAGCGCGACTTCCCGAATGCGAAAACCATTCTGCTGGAACAGAATTACCGTTCCACGCAGACCATCCTGTCGGCCGCCAACGGCGTCATCAGCCGCAACGCCGGACGCCGCGACAAGAAGCTGTGGACCGACGCCGGCGAGGGCGAGCTGATCGTCGGCTACGTCGCCGACAACGAACACGACGAGGCCCGGTTCATCGCCGAGGAGATCGACACGCTGACCACCAAGGGCAGCGGTATCGACACCAAGTACAGCTACGGCGACATCGCGGTGTTCTACCGCACCAACAACTCGTCGCGGTCCGTGGAGGACATCTTCATCCGGGCCGGCATCCCGTACAAAGTCGTCGGGGGCATGCGCTTCTACGAGCGCAAGGAGATTCGCGACATCGTCGCGTACCTGCGGGTGCTGGACAACCCGGGCGACGCGGTGAGCCTGCGGCGCATCCTCAACACCCCCCGCCGCGGCATCGGTGACCGCGCCGAGGCCTGCGTGGCGGTGTACGCGGAGAACACCGGCGCCAGCTTCAGTGACGCGCTGCAGGCCGCCGCCGAGGGCCGGGTGCCGATGCTGAACTCCCGCTCGGAGAAGGCGATAGCCAGTTTCGTCGAGCTCATGGACAGCCTGCGCGGCGGGCTCGACGGCGAGCTGGGTGACCTGGTCGAGACGGTGCTGGACCGCACGGGCTACCGCCGCGAACTGGAAGCGTCCAGCGACCCGCAGGACCAGGCGCGGCTCGACAACCTGAACGAATTGGTCAGCGTCGCACACGAATTCAGCACCGACCTGGCCAACGCGCAGGCGTTGCAGGAAGAGGAACTGGACGAGGACGTGCCCGACACCGGAGCGCTGGCCGCGTTCCTGGAACGGGTCTCGCTGGTGGCGGACGCCGACGAAATCCCCGAAGACGGCGACGGCGTCGTCACGATGATGACGCTGCACACCGCCAAAGGCCTCGAATTCCCCGTGGTTTTCGTGACCGGCTGGGAAGACGGCATGTTCCCGCACATGCGCGCCCTCGGCGACCCGACCGAACTGTCCGAGGAACGTCGGCTGGCGTACGTCGGCATCACCCGGGCGCGCCAGCGGCTGTACCTCAGCCGCGCCAAGGTGCGCTCGTCGTGGGGGCAGCCCATGCTCAACCCGGAATCGCGCTTTCTGCAGGAGATTCCGCAGGAGCTCATCGACTGGCGCCGCGTCGAGCCGCCACCATCGCTGTCGGCGCCGCGAGGCTACGGGTCCGGCGGATCGGGCGGTGGTCTCGGTGGTGGACGTCCGTCGCCCATGCGGCCGGCGCCGAACCGCAACAAGCCGCTGGTGGTGCTCTCGCCAGGTGACCGTGTCACGCACGACAAGTACGGCCTGGGCCGCGTCGAGGAGGTCAGTGGTGTCGGCGAATCGGCCATGTCGCTCATCGATTTCGGCAGCTCCGGCCGGGTCAAACTGATGCACAACCACGCTCCGGTACAGAAGCTTTAGCGTCGGCGCGCGCGAAAGTCGGACGGTGCGATCTCGCTGATTTTTAGCCGGATTCGCTTCGGCGCGTCAGGTTTTGGTGCACCAGCGGCCGGTAACGGGCAGCATCGCGAGCACCATGCTGGCGATCGGCAGCACCGGGATGCCGTAGACGATCGGCGGCAGTTTGGCCCCGGCGACGAACAAACTGGCGAAGATCACCAGCGTCACCAAGGCGCCGACCACCACCACGACCCGGCCCGTGCGGCGCCGCAGCAGGACGGCGATCTGCCCGCCGATGGTGGCGCCGCAGCCGACGGCGGCGAGGAAGCCGATGGCGACGCAGAACAGCGGATCGGTGCGCCACCACCCGGCGATCAGTGAAGTGGCGATGACGGCCGTCGCCCAGCCACTCAAGATGCAGGCCGTGGCAGTGGCGCAGGCGGCGAACGGCCCGGGCGGTGGCTTGGGCGCCGGCGTCGGAGCCGACTCGGGAGCGGGAGCCGCTGCCGGAGCGGGGCCCGAGGCCGGGATGAACGTGGTCGCGGGGGCATCCTCGGCCCGGATCAGGCCGGTCACGGGCTCGGCGGGAATGAGACCGGTCGCGGGCTCGATGACACTCGTTTGAGGAGCGTCGACGACGGGTATCGAACCAGTGGGCGTGCGGCGGATGATGCTGGTGGGCGGTGCGTCAGCGACGGGAAAGGCTCCCGTCGGCGCGCGCCGGATCAACCCCGTTCTGGGTTCGTCGTCAGAGTGACGTCCGAAAGATTGGGTGGGGTCGGACGAATGCGTCTGGGCTGGCCCGTCGGCGTTGTTGTCCGTCACGGATCAGCCGACGTAGTTACCCGGGCTCAGGCCACGCTGTGCCAGCCACGGCACGGGGTCGATGCGCTGGCTGCCGCCCATGAGCACCTCGAAGTGGCAGTGCGGGCCGGTCGAGTTGCCGCGGTTGCCGATGGTGGCGATCTGGTCGCCGGCGAAAACCCGCTGGCCGACCGAGACGACCCAGGTGTTGACGTGGCCGTACAGCGTGACGGTCCCGTCCGAGTGACGGACCTTGACCCACGCGCCGTAACCAGCGGTCGGGCCTGCAGCGACGACGACGCCGTCGGAGACGGCGACGATCGGCGTACCGATCGGGCCGGCGATGTCGATACCGCCGTGCAACGCGCCCCAGCGGTAACCGAAGCCGGAGGTGAACACGCCCTTGGTCGGCATCACGAACAGCGGGCGGGCCAGCCGGGCTTCGCGCTCGGCGCGTTCCTGCGCGAACGCCGCGCCGTTGGCGAGCTCCTGGGCGTGCACCGCGCCGGACGCGGCGGCGGGTTCGACGTTGACGATCTGGATGCCGTCCGAGGAGCCGGTCGACCCGTCCGCGCGGACGACCTGGTCAGCGGCCAGCTTCGTGCTGGTCGGCTGGTCGGCGCTGGTCATCATCGAGTACCCGGCGGCAGCGGTGGCGCCGACGGCCATGGCGGCGGCGACCAGGCGGCCCTTCACGCCATTGACGGGCTCAGGCTTGCGATGGGTGCCACGGCTCGCGCGCAGGTCGATGACGTCCGTGTCGTCGAGACCGTTGCTGGTGTCGGTGTGGCTGTCGCGGTAGGCGCTCGCGGAGAGGCGCTGCGCGCCCTCGGGCTGCCGGAATTCGGCCGGAACAGTCAGAGTCAGGGGAGTCTCGTCGTCGGTGTCGTTCAGATCGTCGAGCTCGGGGGCGGCGTTGACGCGGGAATCGCGGTGGAACGCGCTCTCGGAGAGGTCCAGATCGTGCAGGTCACCGAACTCGTTGAACGGGATGATGTCGGTCACTTCAGCAGGGCTCACAGCGCGGGATAGCTTGATGGTGGTGCGGGCAGCGTTCTCAGTGTTGCCGGCGTTCGTCGCCTCTCCGAGGGGAGTTACCGACGAATCGTGCTCAGCCAACCGAAAATTCCTTTGCTCCGTGACCGTACCGTTACCGAGACCGCCCATGACGGTACTGAAAATCAGAACCGATTGGCAACCTATAGATGTCATTGGCCGGGAACTGTGATTTGCCTCACTGGTTGCTCTCAGGTGAGATGTACCACATGGGTAGTAGGCGGTGCTGGCTACTCATTAGTACGTGGCTAAAGTGCCGAGCGAGCCAGTGCGGCCCAATGCTGAAGTGAATTCAACCGTCAACGCAGACAGAACGGGATTTCTCAGAGCTCATGGATCTCTTCGAGTACCAGGCGAAAGAGCTGTTCGCCAAGCACAACGTCCCTACTACACCGGGCCGGGTCACCGAGTCCGCCGATGACGCCAAGGCGATCGCCGAAGAGATCGGCAAGCCCGTCATGATCAAGGCGCAGGTCAAGGTCGGTGGCCGTGGCAAGGCCGGTGGCGTGAAGTACGCCGCCACCCCGGAGGACGCCCTCACGCACGCGCAGAACATCCTCGGTCTGGACATCAAGGGCCACATCGTCAAGAAGCTGCTCGTCGCGGAGGCCAGCGACATCGCGGAGGAGTACTACATCTCCTTCCTGCTCGATCGCGCCAACCGCACCTACCTGGCCATGTGCTCTGTCGAGGGCGGCATGGAGATCGAAGAGGTCGCCGCCACCAAGCCGGAGCGTCTCGCCAAGGTTCCCGTCAACGCCGTCAAGGGCGTTGACCTGGCCTTCGCCCGCGAGATCGCCGAGAAGGGCCACCTGCCCGCCGAGGTGCTCGACGCCGCAGCCGTGACCATCCAGAAGCTGTGGGAGGTCTTCGTCGCCGAGGACGCCACCCTGGTCGAGGTCAACCCGCTGGTTCGCACCCCCGACGACCAGATTCTCGCCCTCGACGGCAAGGTCACCCTGGACGCCAACGCCGACTTCCGTCAGCCCGGCCACGCCGAGTTCGAGGACAAGGAAGCCACCGACCCGCTCGAGCTCAAGGCGAAGGAGCACGACCTCAACTACGTCAAGCTCGACGGCGCCGTCGGTATCATCGGTAACGGTGCCGGCCTGGTCATGTCGACGCTGGACGTCGTCGCGTACGCCGGCGAGAACCACGGCGGCGTGAAACCCGCCAACTTCCTGGACATCGGTGGTGGCGCCTCGGCCGAGGTGATGGCCGCCGGTCTGGACGTCATCCTGGGCGACAGCCAGGTCAAGAGCGTCTTCGTCAACGTCTTCGGTGGCATCACCGCGTGTGACGCCGTCGCCAACGGCATCGTCAAGGCCCTGGAAATGCTGGGCGACGAGGCCAACAAGCCGCTGGTCGTCCGTCTCGACGGCAACAACGTCGAAGAGGGCCGCCGCATCCTGGCCGAGGCCAACCACCCGCTGGTGATCCAGGCCGAGACCATGGACTCCGGTGCCGACAAAGCCGCCGAGCTGGCGAACAAGTAAGGGAGCCAACAACTTATGTCTATCTTCCTGAACAAGGATTCCAAGGTCATCGTCCAGGGCATCACCGGCGGTGAGGGCACCAAGCACACCAAGCTGATGCTGAAGGCCGGCACCCAGGTCGTCGGTGGCGTGAACGCCCGCAAGGCCGGCACCAAGGTCTCGCACGTCGACAAGGACGGCAACGACATCGAGCTGCCCGTGTTCGCCACGGTGGCCGAGGCCATGAAGGAGACCGGCGCCGACGTGTCGATCGCCTTTGTGCCGCCGGCCTTCTCGAAGGACGCCATCATCGAGGCCATCGACGCCGAGATCCCGCTGCTGGTCGTCATCACCGAGGGCATCCCGGTGCAGGACAGCGCGTACGCGTGGGCCTACAACGTCGAGAAGGGTCAGAAGACCCGCATCATCGGCCCCAACTGCCCGGGCATCATCACCCCCGGTGAGGCGCTGGTCGGCATCACGCCGAACAACATCACCGGCAAGGGCCCGATCGGTCTGGTCTCCAAGTCCGGCACCCTGACCTACCAGATGATGTACGAGCTGCGTGACTTCGGCTTCTCGACCGCCATCGGCATCGGCGGCGACCCGGTCATCGGCACCACCCACATCGACGCCATCGAGGCGTTCGAGAAGGACCCCGAGACCAAGGTCATCGTGATGATCGGCGAGATCGGTGGCGACGCCGAAGAGCGTGCCGCCGACTACATCAAGGCCAATGTCACCAAGCCGGTCGTCGGCTACGTCGCGGGCTTCACCGCTCCGGAGGGCAAGACCATGGGCCACGCCGGCGCCATCGTCTCGGGCTCGTCGGGCACCGCCGCCGCCAAGCAGGAAGCCCTCGAGGCTGCCGGCGTCAAGGTCGGCAAGACCCCGTCGGCCACCGCTGCGCTGGCTCGCGAGATCCTGCAGTCGCTGTAATTTCTTTCTGCACAACAGGCCCCCACCTTCTGGTGGGGGCCTGTTGTGTTTCGCGGCGAATGCGTGATCAGACGCGGCCGCCCAGGTGCCGGGCGAGGAAGCGCTCGACGGCATGGTTCATATCGATCTGGTTGTCGGGGTTGAGGAATCCGTGTCCTTCGTCGGCCTTGACCATGTACTCGACCGCGACTCCGCGGGCGCGCAATGCCTCGACGAGGTTGTCGGATTCTGCTTGCACGACACGAGAGTCGTTGGCGCCCTGGACAACCAGCAGTGGTGTGCGGATCTGATCCACCCTGGTGATGGGGGAGCGGGCCAGCATGTCGGCTTCCTGCGCAGGGTCGCTGGGGTCGCCCACGTACGTGTGCCAGTTGGTGGCAAGAAAGGGCCGGGCCACGTTGGGCAGGGTGCGCATGAAATTGGCGAGACTGGAGATCCCGACGTAGTCGATGGCCGCCGCGAACACGTCCGGGGTGAACGTCACGCCCACCAGCGCGGCGTAACCTCCGTACGAGCCGCCGTAGATCGCCACCTTGTCCCGATCGGCGTAGCCCTGCTTGACGGCCCAGTCCACGGCGTCGATCAGGTCGTCGTGCATCTTGCCCGCGAATTCGCCGATCGCAGCCTTGGTGAAGGCCTTGCCGTAGCCCGTCGAGCCGCGAAAGTTCACCTGCAGCACCGCATATCCGCGATTGGCCAGCAGCTGCACATCAGGTTGGAAACCCCAGCAGTCGCGCGCCCACGGACCGCCGTGGACCAGCAGGATCAACGGCAGGCCGAGCGGTTCGATCCCGACCGGCAGCGTCAGATACCCATGCAGGTCCAGCCCGTCGCGCGACGTGATGGTCACGGGTGTCATCGGGGCGAGCGCATCGGGGTCCAGACGCGCGTACGGCCGGAACAGCAACCGGCTTTCGCCGGTCGAGTGGTCGTAGAAATAGGTGGCCCACGGATCACGGTCATGGGTGAAGCTGACCACCCACCGCTGACCGCTGTCGTCGGAAGAGACGTTGGCGAGGTCGCCGTCCGACAGTTTGGCCAAATTCTCCAGCACCGCAGCGAAATTCGGGTCCAGCGGGTGGATGACCTGACGTTCGCCGTAGTAGCGGACTCCGATCAGATCGCCGGTCCGCTGGCTGAGGATGAACGGCGACGGGAGGACCATCTGGTTGCCCAGATCGAATGTCGGGTGGCTGTCGATCTCGGTCTCAGTGCCGTCAGCGACGTCGACCACGACCAGGCGAGACCTGTCACTGTTCTCATACGAGGGGAGCCAGATGCCCTTGCCATCCGGCGTGACGGTGACCGGGAAGATGCCCAGTGGGTAATCGCTGCCGTCATAGACCTTGACCGGGCGTAGCGTGCTCGTTGCCGGGTCCCAATGCGAGATCTCGACGTCGCCTTCTGCGGTCAGCGTGTTGGTGAACAGGTCGCCGCTCGGCCCGCTCAGCCAGGTGACGACGTTGCCGGGATTCTCCGCGCGCAGCGTGAGTTCGCCTGTGGCAATGTCGAGTTCGTAGACATCGAACAGCTCGGGATTGCGTTTGTTGATCTGCACGATGGCCTTCCCCGGCAACCTCTTCGGCAATTCGAAACTCGCTCGCGTGCCGGGAAACGGGGTCAGATCCACCGCGGGCGTATCCGGGTTCTCCAGGTCGATGCGGTAGACATGCCAGTTCTCGTCACCGCCGGTGTCCTGCATATAGAGCATCCATCGTGGATTGTCGGTCCACCGGTAGATGTACACACTGCGCGTTTCGTCGGCCGTGACGCACCGCGCCGTCTCGTCGTCGTCGACGTCCTGTACCCAGACGTTCAGACGGTTCTTCCACGGTGCCAGGTACGCGATCCTGGTTCCGTCGGGTGAGATCGTCGCCGCCGTGCGTTCGGGTGCGCTGAAAAGGTCTTCGACTGAGATGAGTTCGGGTAACGCCATGGGAATCCTTTCTAGGACAAGCTTGTTCGCCGGGCCGGCATCGCCGGCTCGTGAGGAATATGGGATTTTTCAGTGTTTGACCGGGCCGCCCAGCCTGCCGTTGGTGGCTTCGCGAATCGCCCGGTCCATGAGCGTCAGCGCCTCTTCCTGGCTGACTTTCTTGCCGTCGACCACGATTGCCCTGCTCACGTCTTCATCGACGACTCGGAAGGCGCCCGTTACGGCCGCCGCGCACAGGCGGACGGTGAGATCGTCGTCGGGTAAGCCCAATCGGTCGGCGATGACCGGGATGAGTCCCCGCTCCATGCGGTCATGGACCATCAGGTACGCAGTGCGCAGCGCGGGGTCGGATGCTGTCATGGTCGCCAGCCGGATCGCGCTGAGCTCGTCCTCGATGTCCTGCGGTGACAGCGGATGCGTAATGGCATCTGCCGCAAGGTGTTCCGACAACGACAGCTCATGCGGCCAGCGCCGGGCGCTCGTCACGAACCGGTCGGCTGACTTGGCGAGCAGGGGTTCGACGCAACTCTCCTTGCTGCGAAAATAGCGCCAGATGGTGCGGGTGGAGAGTCCGGCGGCCGCGGCGATGTCGTCACCGCTGGTTCCGGCGACGCCCCGTTCCCAGAACAAGGCACAGGCAATGCGCGACACCGCAAGCCGCGCCTGGTCCTGCTTGTCGCTCATAGCCCTCCCTTCTGTCACTTAGTGACAGTCCAACTGTGTCACTAAGTGACAGGTTCGTCAAGGAGTCGGGTCGCCGCCGCTGATCGCACCTCCGGCATGCTGGCGGCGCGCTCACGGCGTCAGTGTTGGCGGCGCTCGCGGTAGTGCAAGTAGTTCCGGAGCAGTGGATCACTGAGGTCGTACCAGGTGGCGCGGCGATCGCCGGAGTCTGCTTTTGCGGCGTGGACCCAGCCGCCGGTGGTGAGGCGGCCCAGCGCCGCGGAGGCCGACTGATTCGAAATACCCACGGCGGCAGCGAGATCGGTGACAGTCCGGGCGCCGTCGGCGCGGGCCAGTTCGACGATCAGGCGTTGTTCGCCGGCCGGAAGCTGCCAGAGGAGTTGTTGGTAGTGCGGCGTCAGCTGTTCCAATACCGCGTCGGCAGCGGGAGTGACGCTTTCCAGTGCGGTGCGGTCGACGGTCTCGGCGATGATCTGCCAGCTACGCGGTGACCAGCCGATGATCTGGGCCACCTCGTCGATCTTGGCCCGGCCCTCGGAAGTCTCGACATATGAAGCCAATTCGCGAGCGCGGGCGCGCTGCCTGAGGAGTTCGGCGACGTCAGTGTCAGCGAGGTCGGGTAGTTCCTCGATGATGAACGAGCCGTACCACGGGTGGGTGCGGGAGGAGACTGCCGGGAACAACGCCGGCGCCGTCGCGAAAACCAGGACGGCGGTGGATGTTTCGACCCAGGCGCGAAAGCTGCCCTGACCTGCCTCGCCGATGGCGTCGAAGATGCGGTCGGCATTTTCGATCGCGACCAGCACCATGCGGCCCGCGGCCAGGTCGAGGATTTCCCGTTCCAGCTCCAGTGCGTCGCCCCGAAGCTCCTGCGCTCGTTCGTATGTGTCCGGTCCCTGCGTGCGCAGCAGTTCGACGAGTAGGTCCGGGTAGCTGCCGATGGACAGGGCGTCCTCTGGAAGTGCTAGCAGCAGAGTGGCTTTGGCGGCCTTACGGTGCTTCAGCGCGCGATGGATCGCGACCCGAAGTGTGTGGGTCTTACCGGCGCCGCGAGGTGCGATGAGCAAGGTGTGCGGCCGGGAGCCGTCCTGTGCGGAGCTGACGATGCGATCCGTCAGTCGCTTCAGCAGGGGCCCGCGCCCGACGGTGCGGGCGTCGAGTTCGTCGGGGTCGACGGTGCCGGGGGAGAAGGCGGGATGAGTCATCATCTACCGCCTCATGGCTCGCCATGCCGACTGCACCAGGCCGGAGGCGAAGCAGTCGTCGTCGCCGACGCGGCGCAGGTAGTGGTCCTGCTCGAGGCGCTCGATGAAGGACACCAGCTGGTCGCGGTCGGTGATGGGTGAGCCCTCGGTCTTCAGGAACTGCAGTGTTGCGTTGACACTCAACGGGGTTGGGGCGTGGGCGTAGATGTCGAGCAGTCCGGCGATGGCGGGGGCATCGTCGCCGTAGTAGTTGCGCAGGCGGTCGCGGTAGTGCCGCAGGTCCCAGGGGTCGTGCGGATCGGTGATGGCGGTTGAGAGTAGCTCCGCGATACGGTCTGGCTTGACGGACCCTTCTCGTGCCGCGCCTGCGACCAGGTGCTGGATGTAGTACGGCACGTTCTCCGCCGCCGCTGCAATGGATTCTGCGACCTGATGTCGGTCGGTGGTCGGGACGTTCGCGCCGAGCAGCAGGCACTCGGCGAGGTAAGTGGCGTGGTCGTGGCGGATCGGGCCGACCGTGACCTTGCGGATGTCGTTGACCGAGCTGAGCGCGTCTTCCGAGACATGGTGGAAGCCAATGGAACCGGAGAGGACGGTGGCCAGGCGTCCGGAGTGTTCCTGGCGGAAGCGGCGCAGCAGGTGCAGGAACGCGTCTCCGCCGCCGGGCTTTTCGCGTTCGAGGTTGCGTGCGAGCACGGTGACCTCGTCGATGAACAGCACCAACGGGCCGTCCTTCGTGCGGGCGACGGCGCGCTGCAGCAGATCGTCGAGAGCGGCGTCGGCGCGGACCCGCTCGAACTTGAACGGCCCGGTGCCCACCGCGACCTTCCAGCGGTCGACCTCCTGGCGAAGGGCGTTGTCGACGCGGCCGAGCTCGGCGGCGAGAGCCGTGACGAACTCGGCGTAGGTCTGCCGCTCGGCGCTGACCGAGACGACGTTCAAGCCCTGCAGCCGCGCGGTGTGCGCGACGAGTCGAGCCAGGGACGTCTTGCCGTGCCGGCGATCGCCAACGAGGGCAGCGCCACCGTCGGGCAGACTGGCCAGGATTTCCTGCTGCTCGCGGACGCGGCCCACCACGTTCTCGGGCGGGACGACGCCGCCGACCACGAGGGACATGGGTCTGATGGGCCAATTCATCTGGCAATTGTACGTCGAATTAGATGTACGTCTAGATAGTTGTACGTTGGAATCGTCGTGGATTAGAAGGTCCAGCTGCCGGTCTGGCGGAGAACGAAGCCGTGATTGGTTACGGTGTTGACGCAGGCAGTCAGGCCGTCGTCGCCGACGGCGCACGTGATCTGGTACTTGACGAGTTTCTGGCCGGCGCCGAGCGTCTTGGTCTCAGCAAAGGGCGGACATCCACCGCCGTTCTTGCGGAACGCGTATTGGGGATTCTGGGCGTCAGAGGCATCGAACAAGACGCCGGGGCAACTGCCGCTGTCGTTGCCGGCGAAGGTGTCTCGATCTCGGGAGTAATCAGGGGCGGAGTTCGGCATCCCGACGATGTTGCCCACACATGATGCTGAAAGGCCGTTCAGGATGCTGCAGCGTGTTGACCCGTCGGGCGTGCTGAAGCGGACGAGATACCCCTTGCCGGGGCTGCCGTCGGCGTCGAACTGTTGCCAATCGACGGAGGTGTACTTCGAGAAGTCAGGGATTTCATGGGGCGATTCAGAAGCGGACCGGCCGGGCGACGATATGTGGCATGCGCTCGCCATCGAGACAATGAGGCCTGCCGCCGCCAGTTGGCATAGACCGCCCAATCGTGGGCTTGCCCTCGTCGCGGTAGTCATAGATCAACGCCGTCGACGTGCGACTTCGCCACTGCCATCACTCAACCGTACTTCGCTCTGTGGGTACCTCCTGGCGCAAATGTGCAGCTACCCGTAATGCGTGTTCGCATCCCAATCGGTTAGCCTGTCGAATTAACAGTTGCCTGGAGGTTTGTAATGGGTGTCGATCCGCGTACGCCGGTGATCGTGGGTGTCGGTCAGTTCACCGAGCGCCTTGAGGACCCCGACTACCGCGGCATGTCCTCGGTCGACCTCGCAGCGGCGGCCGCGCAGGCGGCACTGCAGGACACCGGAGCCGACGTCACCGCAGTTGCCGCGGCGATCGACACTGTCGCGGGCACCCGGCAGTTCGAGATCTCCGGCCACGTTCCGGCGCCGCTCGGCAAATCGAACAACTACCCGCGCTCCGTGGCGCAGCGCATCGGCGCTGATCCCGCCCGCGCCGTGCTCGAAGTCATCGGCGGGCAGAGCCCGCAACACCTGATCACCGAATTCGCCGGCGAGATCGTGGCCGGCCGCGCCGACGTCGTGATGATCATGGGGTCGGAAAACACGTCCAGCATCCGCTACTTCAAGGGTCGGGATGACAACCCCGATCACTCGGAGACCATCGACGGCCAGCTCGAGGACCGCGGCTACGGGTACGACGGCATCTTCGACGAGTACACCGTCCGGCACGGGCTGATCGGTGCGCCGGTGCAGTATGGCCTCTTGGAGAACGCCCGGCGGGCACGGCTTGGCCTGTCCGTGCAGGACTACCGACAGGCGATGGGGGAGCTGTTCGCCCCGATGTCGAAAGTCGCGGCCAAGAATCCGTATTCGTCGGCGCCGGTGGAGCGCACCGTCGACGAGCTGGTGACCGTCACCGACAAGAACCGGATGATCTGCGACCCCTACCCGCGGCTGATGGTGGCCCGCGACCAAGTGAACATGGGTGCGGCCGCATTGCTGATGTCCGTGGAGTCGGCGCGCAAACTCGGTGTGCCGGAATCCAAGTGGGTCTACTTGCGTGGTCATGCGGACATGAAGGAGCAGAAGCTGCTCGACCGTCCCGATGTCGGTGCCAGCCCGGCATCGGTACTGGCCGTACGGGAAGCGTTGCGGGTGGCCGGAATTGGAATCGATGACGTCTCGGCATTCGACCTGTACAGCTGCTTCCCGTTCCCGGTGTTCAACATCTGTGACGGCGTCGGCCTGGCGACCGACGATCCGCGGGGTCTGACATTGACCGGCGGCCTGCCGTACTTCGGCGGCCCGGGAAACAACTACTCGCTGCATGGCATCGCTGAAGCGGTCACCCGAATGCGGGAAGCCCCAGGCGAATTCGCATTGGTGGGCGCGAACGGCGGCATCGCCAGCAAGTTCTCGGTCGGCATCTATTCGACCGAGCCGGCGGACTGGGTGGCCGACAACAGCGCCGAATTGTGCGCAGAGGTCGCGTCGTGGCCGACGGTCGCCGTCACCGAGCATGCGAAAGGCCCCGCGACCATCGAGACCTACACCGTCCGATACGACTGGACTCCCAACACGGGCATCATCATCGGGCGCCTTGACGCGGATGGCAGCCGGTTCTTGGCCACCACAACGGACGTGGACCTCATGGCAGTGCTCTGCGACGGCGAGCCGCTGGGCGCAAAGATCGTCGTCACCTCGACCGACGAGGGTAATCGGGCTGTGCTGGCCTGATCTTGGTTGCCGAGATCGACGAAATGGTCGTTCTTGCAAGAGATTAGCGACCAATTCGTCAATCTCGGCGCGGGACAGAACCTCAGATCCCGAAGTCGCTCAACTTCTTCGCCAGCTTCTCGACATACGCCGACACGGTGGCCTCGTCACTGTCCGGCAACCCGAACAGCACCTCGGTCACACCGAGTTTCTTCCAGTGCGCCAGCTTGTCGGCGTCCGGCTTGAAGTCCAGCGCGACGATGGTCGGCGCACCTGAACGGCCGGCAGCGGCCCAGGTGTCCTGCAGCAGCTTGACCGGCTCGTCGATGTCGAAGTCGCGCGGCGTCGTGATCCAGCCGTCGGCCGACTTGGCGATCCACTTGAAGTTCTTCTCGGTGCCGGCCGCCCCGACCAGGATCGGGACGTGCGACTGCACGGGCTTCGGCCAGGCCCACGACGGACCGAACTTCACGAATTCGCCGTCGTACTCGGCTTCTTCCTGGGTCCACAGCGCGCGCATGGCCTCCAGGTACTCGCGCAGCATGGTGCGGCGGCGGGCCGGCGGGACGTTGTGGTCCTGGAGTTCGTCTGTGTTCCAGCCGAATCCGACGCCGACCGAGACCCGGCCGCCGGACAGATGATCCAGTGTCGCAATCGATTTCGCGAGAGTGATCGGGTCGTGCTCGACAGGCAGCGCCACCGCGGTCGACAGCCGCACCCGCGACGTCACCGATGCGGCGGAGCCGAGCGCGACCCACGGATCGAGCGTCCGCATGTAGCGGTCGTCGGGCAGCGTCTCGTCACCGGTGGTGGGGTGGGCCGCCTGGCGCTTGATCGGGATGTGCGTGTGTTCGGGCACATAGAAGGTGGTGAAGCCGTGGTCGTCGGCCAGTTTGGCGGCGGCGGCGGGCTTGATGCCGCGGTCGCTGGTGAAAAGTACGAGCCCGTAGTCCATACGGTGAATTAGAACGTGTTTCAGTATGGGGCGCAAGAGTGGGTGTCAAGAATGCCGAAGTGGGCCCATTACCTGGGAATTTCCCAAACAGCGCAGCTGCTGGACGCCCGTGAACCGATCCGGAGATAACTTCATCGCGAACGTTACCCACGACGGTGGCTGGGCTTGCTTGTTCACATGGGCCCATGACGACCGAACGCATCGCCGACCACGTCAAGTTCGCCTACTGGGTGCCCAACGTCAGCGGCGGCCTGGTGACCAGTGACATCGAGCAGCGGACCGACTGGAATTACGAGTACAACAAGAAGCTCGCGCAGACCGCGGAGAACAACGGCTTCGAGTACGCCCTCAGCCAGGTGCGGTACGAGGCCAGCTACGGCGCCGAGTATCAGCACGAGTCGACGAGCTTCAGCCTCGCGCTGCTCCTGGCAACGGAGCGGCTGAAAGTCATTGCAGCCGTTCACCCCGGCCTCTGGCAGCCGGCGGTGCTCGCGAAACTGGGAGCGACGGCCGACCACCTCTCCAACGGCCGTTTCGCCGTCAACGTCGTCTCCGGTTGGTTCAAGGACGAATTCACGCACCTGGGCGAGCCCTGGCTGGAACACGACGAGCGCTACCGCCGCAGCGCCGAATTCCTCCAGGTGCTGCGCAAGATCTGGACCGAGGACGACGTCGACTTCCGCGGCGACTTCTACCGGATCCACGACTTCACGCTGAAGCCCAAGCCGCTCAACACGGCCGAGCGCCCCAACCCGGAACTGTTCCAGGGCGGCAACTCGAGCGCGGCCCGCCGCAACGGCGGCTACTACGCCGACTGGTACTTCTCCAACGGCAAGGACTTCGACGGTGTGACCGAGCAAGTCGTCGACGTCCGCGACCACGCCCGTCAGGTTGCCCGGGAGGTCCGCTTCGGGCTGAACGGATTCATCATCGCGCGCGACACCGAGAAAGAGGCGAAAGAGGTCCTCAAGGAGATCGTCGCGAAGGCCAACCGGCCCGCCGTCGAGGGATTCCGCCAGGCCGTGCAGCAGGCCGGCAACTCCACCGGTGACAAGAAGGGCATGTGGGCGGATTCGAGCTTCGACGACCTCGTGCAGTACAACGACGGTTTTCGTACCAAGTTGATCGGAACTCCGGAACAGATCGCCGAACGGATTGCTGCCTACCGCAAACGGGGCGTGGACCTGATCCTCGGCGGCTTCCTGCATTTCCAGGAGGAAATCGAGTACTTCGGAGCCAAGGTGCTGCCGTTGGTGCGGGAAATCGAGGAGGCGGAACAGGACGCCGCGGAGGCGCCGATCCGCGTCCCGGCGTGACGCCTCGGCGAGTTTGCTCAGGACCGTCGCGGCCGGTCAGCGCGGTGCACTGCGGGTCGAACTGATGCGGGGCGACCTCAGTGAAGTGCGCTAGCGTGGTTGGTCGAGTCGACAGGTACAGGAGAGGTCATGACGTACCAGCCCGGTAACCCCGGCTACCCGCCCGCCCAGCAGCCCGGCCAGTACAGCAACCAGTACGGCGGGCCGACCCAGCAGTTCAACCGTCTGCCCGAGCAGATCCCGGCTGCGCCCGCGGCGCCGGCCGGCCCGAGCAAACTGCCGGAGTACCTGACCATCGCGGTCGCGGCGCTCGGCCTGCTCATCTTCGGCTTCAACTTCGCGCCCCAGCTGGGTGCGGGAGGCCTGGATGCGGGCACCGGCAGCATCCTGACCCAGGCGCCGATCGTCGTCGCCGTACTGGCGGCGCTGCTCGCCGGTGTCAGCCTCCTGCCCAAGCAGAAGAGCTTCAAGTCGTGGGTCGCCATCCTCGCGGTGCTGGCCCTGCTGCTGGTGATCAATGAGATCGTGCAGGCGCCCAAGGGCATCGAGGTCGAGTGGGGCCTCTATGTCGTGCTCGCGCTGTCGGTGCTGCAGGCCGGTAGCGCGGTCGGGGCGCTGCTGCTGGACGCCGGCGTCATCCAGCCGCCGGCACCGCGTCCGCAGGCCGATCCGTACAGCTACGGCGGACCGGCGCAGGGCTACAACCCGCAGGCTCAGTACTACGGCCAGCAGCCCCAGCAGCAGTACGGCCAGCAGACCGGCCAGCACTTCGGTCAGCAGGGTGGCTACCAGCCGCAGTCCCAGAACGGTCCCATCGGCGGCTACACCGGTGCACAGAGCGCGTCGCAGCACGGCGCCGACTCGGGTCCGCCGACCCCGCCGACCGGGTTCCCGGCCTTCGGTCAGCCGCAGCAGTCGGCCGGCCAGTCGTCGTCCCCGCAGCAGTCGTCGGGCCAGGGTCCGTCGGCGTCCGAGGCCTCGGCCGGATCGTCGTCGTTCACCTCGTCGCCCAGCGTTCCGGGCTCGACGGGATCCGGCTCGGAGCCGACGACGACCTTCCAGCAACCCCCGGCTCCGCAGTAATCGGGTCCGGCTTCGTCATAATCGCTAGGGCGCTCGCGGCACGCGAGTGACGACCTCGCGAGGAGTGACCCAGCTAGTGGATAACCGACCAGTCGGTACGCGTCAGGCGCGTGACCTGCTTCGGGTTGCGTTCGGCCCGTCGGGCATCGCCCTGGCGATCATCGCCGCGCTGGTGCTGATCCAGCTGGTCATCGCCAACAGCGATCTGACCGGTGCGTTCGGCGCGATGGCCAGTATGTGGCTGGGCGTGCACGGCGTCCCGGTGTCGATCGGCGGTGCCGAGCTCGGCGTGATGCCCCTGGCCCCGCTGCTGGCGATGGTCTGGGGCACGGCCCGCACCACGGCCGCGGCGACGCGGCCGGGTGCGTCCTGGTTCGTGGTCCGGTGGATCGTCGCGTCGGCGCTCGGTGGACCACTGCTGATCGCGGCGATCGCGATCGCGGTGATCCACGATGCGTCGTCGGTGCTCACCGAGCTGCAAACCCCGAGTGCCCTCCAGGCATTCGGCTGCGTCCTGGCGGTGCACGCGGTCGGCGCGGCCATCGGTGTCGGCTCGCGCCTGCAGGGACGGCTGCTGACCGATGCGCACCTGCCGGACTGGCTCCCGGAGGCGTTGCGCGGGGCCGTCGCCGGCGTGTTGGCGCTGCTCGGTCTGTCGGGATTGGTCGCGGTCGGCTCGATGGTCGTGCACTGGTCGACCATGCACGACCTCTTCGGCATCACGGATTCGGTGTTCGGCCAGCTCAGCCTGACCGTGCTGTCTGCGCTGTACATCCCGAACGTGATGGTCGGCGCCGCCGCGGTGGCCGTCGGTTCGAGCGTGCACGTCGGGTTGGCCACGTTCAGTTCTTTCACGGTCCTCGGCGGGGATGTGCCCGCCGTGCCGGTACTCGCCGCCGTGCCGTCACCTCCGCTGGGTCCGGTATGGGTGGCGCTGCTGATCATCGCGGCGGCCTCGGCCGTGGCGGTGGGCCAGCAGTGTTCGCGGCGCCCGGCCCCGTGGCCGATTGCATTCGCCAAGTTGGCGGTGGCGTCGCTCCTGGCTGCGGTGATGATGGTCCTGCTCGCGGTCGCCGGCAGCGGTCGCCTGGGCAACTTCGGTGAGCTCGGCGTCGATCAGACGACGTTCGGGCCTGCGGTTTTCCTGTGGTTCATCTCCATCGGCGGTCTCACGGTGGCCATGGCGGGCGGCCTGACCCGCCGTCCGGCCCGGCCGGCACCCGTCGCGCCGGCCCCGCCGGTTGACGAGGAACCGTACGAAGATGACGCGGCAGACGTCGTCGACGATGACGAGCCCGTGACCGAGAAGCTGATCGGTGACGTGTCGGCCGCCCCGGCGGACGGGGACGACGACTCGCACTTCGCCGGTGGCCCGGCATTCGAGCCGGCCGCCGAGACTGCGCCGGAGCCGGATGCTGAGCCCGCGCCCAAACCCGCCGAACCACGCCGGCCGGCACGTCCGGAACCGGACATGACCCCGGCGCCGGCGGAGGCCTATCAATCCGGCACCACCGATCGCATCGGTGAGCACGTCACCTTCGACCCGGACGAGGACCCTGAGGCGCATTTCGTGGTCGACGACGACGGCCACTAGGCTGCTCCCGTGCAGCTACCGGTCCATGTGCCCCCGACTGCGCCGGCGCGGCTCGTCGTCCTGGCGTCCGGGACCGGTTCGCTGCTGGAGTCTGTGCTCGCCGCAGCGGTCGGCGACTACCCGGCGCGCGTCGTCGCCGTCGGCACGGACCGTGACTGCCCGGCACTGCAGATCGGCGCGGCCGCCGGGGCGGCGACGTTCACCACGCGGCTGCGCGACCACGCCGACCGGGCCGCCTGGGATGCCGCGTTGACCGCCGCCGTCGCGGCCCACGAGCCGGACCTGGTGGTGTCGGCCGGGTTCATGAAGATCCTCGGACCTGCATTTCTGGCGCGCTTCCAGGGACGGGTGCTCAACACCCACCCGGCGCTGCTGCCGTCGTTTCCGGGCGCACACGCGGTGTCCGAGGCCCTCGCCTACGGGGTTCGCGTCACCGGCAGCACGGTGCACCTGGTCGACGACGGCACCGATACCGGACCGATCCTGGCGCAGGAGCCGGTGGCGGTACGCGACGACGATGACGAGTCGTCGCTGCATGAGCGGATCAAAGTCGTCGAACGACGACTGTTGGTAGATGTGATCGCCGCGGTGGCCCTCCGCGGTGTGACGTGGAGTGGGCGAAAGGCGGCCATCGGGTGCCGCGGTGAGGAGCAATAGGATGACGCGACGACCGATTCGGCGCGCGCTGATCAGCGTGTACGACAAGACCGGCCTGGCCGAGCTGGCCCGCGGGCTGCACGAGGCCGGGGTGACCCTGGTGTCGACCGGTTCGACAGCGAAAACCATTGCTGCCGAGGGTATCCCGGTGACTCCGGTCGAAGAGGTCACCGGTTTCCCGGAGGTGCTGGACGGCCGGGTCAAGACGCTGCACCCGCGCGTGCACGCCGGTCTGCTGGCCGACACCCGCAAGGCCGAGCACCTCGCCGCGCTCGATGAGCTCGGGGTCGAGGCGTTCGAACTCGTTGTGGTGAACCTGTATCCGTTCACGCAGACCGTGGCGTCGGGCGCCTCCGAGGACGAGTGCGTCGAGCAGATCGACATCGGCGGCCCGTCGATGGTCCGTGCTGCGGCCAAGAACCACCCCAGCGTCGCCGTCGTCGTCGACCCGCTGGGGTACGACGGTGTGCTGGCCGCCGTCCGGGATGGCGGTTTCACGCTCGAAGAGCGGAAGAAGTTGGCGTCGTTGGCTTTCCGTCACACCGCCGAGTACGACGTGGCCGTCGCATCCTGGATGGGTTCGGTGCTGGTGCCCGGCGACGACGAGGCATCCGCCGCCGGTATGCCCGCGTGGCTCGGTTCGACATGGCGTCGCACCGACGTGCTGCGCTACGGCGAGAACCCGCACCAGAAGGCGGCGCTCTACAGCGACGACGCCGGCTGGCCGGGGCTGGCCCAGGCCGAGCAGCTGCACGGAAAAGAGATGTCCTACAACAACTACACCGACGCCGACGCGGCGTGGCGGGCGGCGTTCGACCACGAGGACATCTGCGTGGCGATCATCAAGCACGCCAACCCGTGTGGCATTGCGGTGTCGTCGATCTCGGTTGCCGATGCGCACCGCAAGGCTCACGAGTGCGACCCGCTGAGCGCGTTCGGTGGTGTCATCGCGGCCAACACGGCCGTGACCGAGGAGATGGCCGAGACCGTCGCGGACATCTTCACCGAGGTGATCGTCGCTCCCGCCTTCGAGCCGGGCGCCGTCGAAATCCTGAGCCGCAAGAAGAACATTCGCATCCTGGTGGCGAGCGAACCGCAGCCCGGCGGCACCGAGTTCCGTCAGGTCAGCGGTGGCCTGCTGGTGCAGCAGCGTGACGCGCTCGATGCCGCGGGTGACGACCCGCTGAACTGGACCCTGGCGACCGGCAGCCCGGCGGACCCGGAGACGTTGGCCGACTTGGTGTTTGCCTGGCGCGCGTGCCGCGCGGTGAAGTCGAACGCCATCGTGGTCGCTGCCAACGGCGCCACCGTCGGCGTCGGCATGGGCCAGGTGAACCGCGTCGACGCGGCGCGGCTGGCGGTCGAGCGGGGCGGTGACCGCGTCAAGGGCGCCGTCGCTGCCTCCGACGCGTTCTTCCCGTTCCCGGACGGTTTGCAGACCCTGACCAACGCCGGCGTGAAAGCCATTGTGCACCCGGGTGGTTCGGTCCGTGACGACGAAGTGACCGCGGCCGCCGCGGCTGCGGGCATCACGCTGTACCTGACCGGGGCGCGGCACTTCGCCCACTAGATTCACAGGCTGATGGCCAGGTTCGCACGGAGATGCTCCGTGCAAACCTGGCCATTGGCCGTTCAGAGGCTGAGCAGCGCTGCAGTGTCGCGAGGGGCCACGGCATCATCCATGCGGGACTGCCAGGAGGCGGCCCAGCGCTCGGGGAAGCACCGCTGCAGGAGGCCGAGCATGATCGGCACGGCGGTCGAGGCTCCCGGAGAGGCGCCCAGCAGTCCTGCGATGGTGCCGTCGGCCGACGTGACGAGCTCGGTTCCCGATTGCAACACGCCGACGCGCTTCGGGTCCGGTGTGACGAGCTGAGCCCGCTGTCCGGCCGGTATCAGCTCCCAGTCGCCGGGGTCGGCCTCCGGGTAGAACCGTTGCAGCTGTTTGATCTTGCCGCTGAGCGGGGTGAGCAACTCGCCGATCAGATAGCGCACCAGGGTCAGGCTCTGCAGGGCCGCGGCGGCCAGCACATGCAGGTTGTGCCACCGCAGTGTGGTGAAGAAGTCGGTGAGCCTGCCGCCTTTGAGCAGCTTGGTGCTGAACGTCGCATACGGGCCGAACATGAGGTAGCCCTTGCCGTCGACGACGCGTTTGTCCAAGTGCGGCACCGACATCGGCGGGGCGCCTATCGCCGCCTGGCCATACACCTTGGCATCGTGTCGTGCGACGACGTCGGGTTGCGCGCACCGCAGGAACGCTGCGCCGACGGGCAGCACACCGTAGCCGCGGACCTCGGGAACGTGCGCGCGCTGCAGCAGCCGCAGGGCGAACCCGCCGGCTCCGACGAACACGTGGCGCGCCCTCAGCTGAAACCTGTTGTGCGACCCTGTACGTCGGCCGCCGACCAACCAGGTGCCGTCCGGGTCCTGGCGTAGCCGGCGCACCTCATGGCCGAGGCGGACCTCGCCGCCGTTCGAGGTGATGATGCGGGTCAGTCCGTGGGTGAGCGCTCCGAAGTCGACATCGGTGCCGCCGGGGTGGCGGGTCGCCGCAATCGGTTGCGCCGGATCGCGGCCGGCCATCACCAGCGGTGCCCATGCCGCGATGGTCGCGGGGTCGTCGCTGAATTCCAGATCGGCGAAAAGCGGATCGGCGCTGAGGGTTTCGAATCGGCGCCGGAGGTAGGCCACATCGTGGTCACCGAACACCACGTCCATGTGCGGCGTGCCGTGGACGAAAGTCGCCGGGTCCAGCAGGCCCTGCTGGACCAGATGTGCCCACCAGCGGCGGGACAACTGGAACTGTGCGGCGATCTGCGTGGGCGCGCTGCCGTCTTCGGGATCGGGCATGTAGTTGAGTTCGCAGTAGCCGGAGTGGCCCGTGCCGGCGTTGTTCCACGGCCCGCTGCTCTCCGTGGCGATGTCGGATGCCCGCTCCACCAACACAATGCGCCACTGTGGTTCCAATGTGCTGATCATGGCGCCCAGGGTGGCAGACATGATGCCGCCACCGATGAGGACGACGTCGGCGACTTCCGGTTCAACGGTGTTCATGGTTGCTCCTTGTCTCGTTACTCCAGCATCACCCCCGAGAATTTGATCCGTCCAATGAATGTTCTGGCGATTATCATCCGAATATGGATCAATGGATGAGTCTGCTCGCGCCGCAGCTTCGGGCGCTCGAAGAGCTCGACTCCCAGGGCGGACACATGACCCGTGCCGCCGACAGCCTGGGTATTCCGCAGTCATCGATGAGTCGGCGCATCCACGCCTTGGAGAAGATGCTCGGCGTCCGGCTGCTCACTCAGGAGGGGCGGACGGTGCGCCTGACACCGGTCGCGGTGCAGCTTGCCGAACAGTCACGGCGCCCGTTGCGCGAGCTCGAAGCGACGGTCGAGACGATCGCGGGCGAAGCCGACCCCGAGCACGGGACCATCCGGTTAGGCTTCCCCCTGACGATGGGGGCCGGCGTGGTGCCGAACCTGGTCACCGAATTCCACCGGCGCGCACCGGGAATCCGGCTGCAGATGAAGCAGGCGCACGGCAGTGAACTCGCCGCGGATCTGAAGGCCGGGACACTCGACGTCGCCGTGGTGATCCCGCCGCCCGACGGCGTCGAACATGTGGTGATCGGCGGACAACACATCCGGGCCGTGTTACCGGCGGCCCATCCGCTCGCGGCCCGTCGTCGTCTTCGGCTGGACGAACTGCGCGACGAGACCTTCATCGCCAACCCGGCCAGCTATCACCTGCGTCAGGCGACGGAAAGCTGGTGCCGTGACGCGGGTTTCGTTCCGCACGTGCCCGTGGAGATCACCGAATTCTCGACCATCCGCGAGCTGGTCGGCCGGGGGATGGGCATCGCGCTGCTGCCGCACGACGAGCACACCTCACGCAAGGTCCGGGAAATCCCGTTGACGCCCAACAACTATCAGCGACAGATCGCGCTGGCGTGGGCGCCGACCGCCGGCACTCCCGCAGCGCGCAGACTGCTGGCCTTCCTGCGTACGGAGTGGGCGGCCAAGGCCGCCCACAACCGCTGACGCCGCGTGAATCAGGACGCGACCTCGCCGGACTGCTGCGTGGTCGTGGCGTATTCGAAGAAGTCGACGATCTCGTCGACGGCCTTGCGGGCGTCCGGGTTGACGTCGAAGCTCAGCTGGAACATGTGCATCGCCTTGTCCCACACCTGAACCCACGCCTGCGCACCCGCCGCCCGCAACGCGTCGGCGAGCGCGAACGAGTCGTTGCGCAGCATCTCGTTGTTGCCGACCTGCAGGAGCGTCGGTCCCAGGCCGTGCAGATCGGCCTCGGTCGGCATCTCGGGCACCGGGTGCGTGCCGTTCTTGGTCGCGAAGACGTCGTAGAGGTACTTCACCGCCATGAACGGGAACAGCACGTCGCGGTGTTCGAGCATCGCGTTGTACTTCAAGTTCATGTCGGACGACGTCAGCGGCGACAGCAAAATCTGGCCGGCGGGTACCTGCAGGCCCGCGTCCCGCGCCGCGAGCGCCGTGCCGGTCGCGATCAGGCCGCCGGCGGAGTCGCCCGCGAAGACGATCTTCTTCGCGTCGACGCCCGCGCCCAGCACCATGCGGTAGGCGCACACGCCGTCGGCGATGGCGTCCTCGATCAGCGCCTGCGGCGCCAGTCGATAGCCGACGTTCAGGACCCGGGCGCCGGTCGCGGCCGAGAGCTTGCTGGCCCACCGCCGGTGCGAGTTCAGCCCGAGGGTGATCAGCGCCGAACCGTGGAAGTAGATGATCACGCGATCGGAACCCTGGGCACGCGGCGCGACGATCCATTCGGCGTCGCAGTCGTCGAGCTTGATCGGCGTCACCGTGGTGCCGGGCAGGGCGCGGAACGCGCGGAAGGGCCCGTCGATGATGTCGTAGCGGCCGCGCTGGACCAGCTCCGGATAGAACCGGTTGACCACCAGGCCGATGAGCGTGAGCAGGGCGATTACCGGTCGGACGAACACCGCGGTGAGCCCGCCGAGCAGTCGGCTCTGCCACGCGGCGGGGCCGAACTCGAGGTCGGTGGGGCGGTGCGTCCAGTCGAGCGAGTTCACGATACCGAGGGTACTGGGTAAAGCTCCGGAGCCCAAGGGGCTGCCGCTCACCGTGCACCGTCGTAGCGTGGAGGTCGTGACATCACCTAACGACCTTCCAGCCGACCTGCCGCGGACCGTCGGCGAGCTCAAGGCCTCGGGCCACCGTGAGCGGGGCATCAAGACCGAGATTCGCGAGAACCTGCTGGCAGCGCTGGCTGACGGCAAGGACGTCTGGCCCGGCATCTTCGGCTTCGAGGACACCGTCCTGCCGCAACTGGAGCGCGCGCTGATCGCCGGACACGACGTCGTGCTGCTCGGTGAACGCGGCCAGGGCAAGACCCGTCTGCTGCGCGGTCTGGTCGGTCTGCTGGACGAGTGGACGCCCGTCATCGCGGGCTCGGAGCTGGGCGAGCACCCGTACTCGCCGATCACGCCCGAGTCGATCCGCCGGGCCGCGGATTCCGGCGACGACCTGCCGGTCACCTGGCAACACCGCAGCGAGCGCTACTTCGAGAAGCTGGCGACGCCCGACACCAGCGTCGCCGACCTCGTCGGTGACATCGACCCCATCAAGGTGGCCGAGGGGCGGAGTCTGGGTGACCCGGAAACCATCGCCTACGGCCTCATCCCGCGGGCGCACCGCGGCATCGTCGCGATCAACGAGCTGCCCGACCTCGCCGAGCGCATCCAGGTCGCCATGCTCAACGTGATGGAGGAGCGGGATATCCAGGTGCGCGGCTACACGTTGCGCCTGCCGCTGGACGTGCTCGTGGTGGCCAGCGCCAACCCCGAGGACTACACCAACCGTGGCCGCATCATCACGCCGCTGAAGGACCGCTTCGGCGCCGAGATCCGCACCCACTACCCGCTCGAGCTCGACGCGGAGGTCGGCGTCATCAGGCAGGAAGCGCACCTGGCTGCCGAGGTCCCGGAGTACCTGCTGCAGATCCTGGCCCGGTTCGCCCGGTACCTGCGCGAGTCGCAGTCGATCGATCAGCGGTCGGGCGTCTCGGCCCGCTTCGCCATCGCGGCGGCCGAGACCGTCGGCGCCGCGGCCCAGCACCGCTCCGCGATTCTGGGTGAACAGGATCCGGTCGCGCGCGTGGTCGATCTGCAGACCATCATCGGCGTCCTACGCGGCAAGCTGGAATTCGAATCCGGTGAGGAAGGCCGCGAACAGGCCGTCCTGGAGCACCTGCTGCGGCGCGCGACGGCGGACACCGCGCAGCGGCTGCTCGGCGGCATCGACGTCGGTTCGTTGGTCGCCGCGGTGGAAGGCGATTCACCGGTCACGACGGGCGAGCGGGTGTCGGCCAAGGACGTCCTGGCCGCGCTGCCGGACCTGCCGGTGATCGATGCCATCGCCGACCGGCTGGGCGCGCAGTCCGACGGCGAGCGGGCGGCGGCCGTCGAACTGGCGCTGGAAGCGCTGTATCTGGCCAAGCGCATCGACAAGACCTCCGACGACGGCGAAACGGTATATGGCTAACCACCTCTCGCGGTACTCGCGCTACACCGGCGGGCCCGACCCGCTGGCGCCTCCCGTCGACCTGCGGGAGGCGCTGGAGCAGATCGGGCAGGACGTCATGGAGGGCGCGTCGCCCCGGCGCGCACTCTCCGAGTTGCTGCGCCGTGGCACCCAGAACATGCGCGGCGCCGACCGACTGGCCGCCGAGGCCAACCGGCGTCGTCGGGAGTTGCTGTCGCGCAACAACCTTGACGGCACCCTGCAGGAGATCAAAAAGCTGCTCGACGAAGCGGTGCTCGCCGAGCGCAAGGAACTGGCCCGGGCGCTCGACGACGACGCACGGTTCGGTGAACTGCAGTTGGAGTCGTTGTCGCCGTCACCGGCCAAAGCAGTTCAGGAGCTGTCCGAATACGACTGGCGATCGGCCGAAGCCCGGCAGAAGTACGAGCAGATCAAGGATCTGCTGGGCCGGGAGATGCTGGACCAGCGATTCGCCGGCATGAAAGATGCGCTGCAGAACGCCACCGACGAGGACCGTCAAGCCGTCAATGACATGCTCGACGACCTGAACAACCTGCTGGAGAAGCACGCCAACGGCGAAGACACCCAACAGGATTTCCAGGATTTCATGGCCAAGCACGGCCAGTTCTTTCCCGAGAATCCACAGAACGTCGACGAACTGCTGGACTCCCTGGCCAAGCGGGCCGCCGCCGCGCAGCGGTTCCGCAACAGCCTCTCACCCGACCAACGCGCCGAGTTGGATGCGTTGGCGCAGCAGGCATTCGGGTCGCCGTCGTTGATGAACGCACTCGACCGACTCGATGCCAACCTGCAGGCCGCCCGCCCGGGTGAGGACTGGACCGGCGAGCGGAATTTCACCGGAAACAACCCGCTGGGCATGGGGGAGGCCGCACAGGCGATGGAGGACATCGCCGAGCTGGAGCAACTGGCGGAACAACTTTCGCAGAGTTACGCCGGTGCCCAGATGGACGACGTCGATCTGGACATGCTCGCCCGGCAATTGGGAGGCGAGGCCGCCGTCGATGCCCGCGCCCTCGCGGAACTGGAACGCACCCTGATGAACCAGGGCTTCCTGGACCGCGGTTCCGACGGGCAGTGGCGGTTGTCGCCCAAGGCGATGCGGCAGTTGGGTCAGGCAGCGCTCCGCGACGTGGCGCAACAGCTTTCCGGCCGTCACGGCGAGCGGGACACCCGTCGCGCCGGCGCCGCGGGCGAACTGACCGGGGCCACCCGGCCGTGGCAGTTCGGCGATACCGAGCCGTGGAACGTCACCCGCACCTTGACCAATGCAGTACTGCGACAGGCGGGTACGGGTCAGGACGGGCCGTTGCGCATCACCGTCGACGATGTGGAGATCTCGGAGACCGAGACCCGCACCCAGGCTGTGGTGGCGCTGTTGGTGGACACCTCGTTCTCGATGGTCATGGAGAACCGGTGGCTCCCGATGAAGCGCACCGCCCTGGCGCTCAACCACCTGGTCAGCACCCGGTTCCGGTCAGATGCGTTGCAGATCATCGCTTTCGGTCGCCATGCCCGCACTGTCTCGGCGGCCGAACTGACGGGGCTGGAAGGCGTCTACGAACAGGGCACCAACCTGCACCACGCGCTGTTGCTCGCCGGCCGGCATCTGCGGCGTCATCCCAACGCCCAGCCGGTCGTCCTCGTCGTCACCGACGGCGAGCCCACGGCCCACCTCGAGCAGTACCGCAACGGGACCGAGACGTTCTTCGACTACCCGCCGCACCCGCGCACCATCGCCTTCACGGTGCGCAGCTTCGACGAGGTGGCCCGGCTGGGCGCGCAGATCACGATCTTCCGGTTGGGCAGCGATCCCGGCCTGGCGCGGTTCATCGATCAGGTGGCCCGGCGCGTCGAAGGCCGCGTCGTCGTGCCCGAGCTCGACGGGCTGGGCGCCGCGGTCGTTGGTGACTACCTCCGCTCGCGGCGCCGGCGTCGGTAACCACTCCACGGCGGGGTAACCACCTCACGCGGGGGTAACCACTTCACGCGAGGGTAACCACTTCACCGCGAGCGGCCGTGTTTGTACCGCGACACGCTGTCGAGCCTGTGCCGGATGCGGCCGTTCACCGCCCGCGAGCGGCCCCAAAGTGCACGCCAACTGCGGCGTGTTGCGTACAAACACGGCCGCTCGCGGGAATGAGAGCTGGCGGGAAGTGAGCTAAGTGGTCGGCGGCTTGCGCTTCTTGCACTTGATGCCGACGCGGCCCCACAGCGAGAAGCCGCGGATGGTGACGCGCGGGGCGCCGGGTGTGCCCTGCTGACCGAGGTGGTCGAACGCGCCCATGACGCCGACGCCGTGCACGTCGACGTTGACCTCGGGCGGGAGCAGGATGGTCTGCCCGCCGAAGATCGAGTAGGAGTGGATCTCGACGTCCGGCGAGGTGAAATCGGCGTAGCGCAGATCGATGACACCGCCACCGAACAACGAGAACGACGTCAGCCGCTGCGGCACATTCCAGCGGCCCCGGCGCTCGAATCCGCTCATGATGGCCAGCAGCAGCGTCGACGGCGCGGGGTGGCATTCGCCGCCCGCTTCCCACGGCGCGGTGGTGATGTACGGCAGATCGTCGCTCAATTTCGACAGCTCGGCGTACGTCTGCGCCGAGTAGGCGCGGTTGAGCCGGTCCTCGTATTCGGACATGGGCAGGCGTCCCTGCGCGGCCGCGTCGCTGAGGAGGTGAGCGACCTGTATCCGGTCGGTATCGACGACGCGCATCTGTGCGCGCGAACCTGGGGTGCTCATCAACTCGAGCCTACGACGATCACAGGGACTTGCAAGGCTGATGTTGCAAACTGTGGCCGCATCGATGTCGGATCCGTTACGGGATGTGGATCACTTATTCCAGTTCGGCTGCCGCTTCTGGAGGAAGGCCAGCATGCCTTCCCGGGCCTCGTCGGAGACGAACAACTCCGCCGACTGCTTGGCCAGCTTCTCGGCGTCGCGGTCGAAATCGGCCAGGATCGATGCCGTGGTCAGCGCCTTGGATGTGGCCAGACCCTGCGGTGAACCCTTGGTGATCTCGTCCGTCAGCTTCGCCACGGTCGCCGGCACGTCGTCGGTCGCGACGGTCACCAGGCCGATCCGCTCGGCTTCCTCGGCACCGAACTTCTCGCCGGTGACGAAGTAGCGGCCGGCCGCGCGGGCCGTCAGCTTCGGCAGCAGCGTCAGGGAGATGATCGACGGCGCCACCCCGATCCGGGCCTCGGTGAGGGCGAAGGTGCTCGCAGCGCCGGCGACCACCAGGTCGCAGGCGCCGATCAGCCCCATGCCGCCGGCCCGGACGTGACCGTCGATCGCGGCGATCACCGGAACCGGCAGCTCCAGGATCGACCGCAGCAACCGGGCTGCCTCCAGTGCGCGGGCGGTGGCCAGGTCTCCCGGATCGCGCCCGGCCGCCTCGCTGAGGTCGGCCCCGGCGCAGAAGGTGCCGCCGGTGTGGCCGAGGACCACGACGCGCACCCCCGGATCATCAGCGGCGTCGGTGAGGCCCTGCCGCAACTGGTCCACCAGCGCGGTCGACATCGCATTGCGGTTGTGCGGTGAGTCCAGCGTCAACCGGGCGACACCGTTGTCGACGGAGTAGTGGACCAGTGCGGTCATGAGACTTCCCTGTCAGTACGAGCGAGGCAGACCCAGCGAGGTCTGCGCCACGAAGTTAAGCACCATCTCACGGCTGACCGGAGCGATGCGTGCCAGTCGCGAAGCCGTGACCGCGGCGGCGATGCCGTACTCCTTGGTCAGGCCGTTGCCGCCGAGCGACTGCACGGCCTGGTCGACCGCGCGCACCGAGGCCTCACCGGCGGCGTACTTGGCCATGTTGGCGGCTTCGGCGGCCCCGAAGTCGTCACCGGCGTCATACAGCGTGGCGGCCTTCTGCATCATCAGCTTGGCCAGCTCGAGTTCGATGTGGATCTGCGCCAGCGGGTGCGAGATGCCCTGGTGCGAACCGATCGGCACCTTCCAGACCTGACGGGTCTTGACGTACTCGGTCGCGGTGCGGATCGCCAGCCGGCCGGTGCCGACGGCCATGGCCGCACCGATGATCCGCTCCGGGTTCAGGCCCGCGAACAGCTGCGCGATCGCGGCGTCCTCGGAGCCGACGAGCGCATCGGCGGGCAGCCGCACCTCGTCCAGGAACACCTGGAACTGGCTCTCGGGGCTGATGATCTCCATCTCGATCTTGGTCCAGCTCAGGCCCGGCGCATCGGTCGGGACCACGAACAGCGCCGGCTTGAGGTTGCCGGTCTTGTGGTCCTCGGTGCGGCCGACGACCAGCACGGCGTCGGCCTGGTCGATGCCCGAGATGAAGACCTTCTGGCCGGACAGAATCCAGTCGCCGCCGTCGCGGCGGGCCGTCGTGGTGATGCGGTGGCTGTTGGAGCCGGCGTCGGGTTCGGTGATCGCGAAGGCCATGGTGAGCGAGCCGTCCGCCAGACCCGGGACCCAGCGCTTCTTCTGCTCTTCGGTGCCGTACTTGGAGATGATCGTGCCGTTGATGGCCGACGAGACCACCATCATGAGCAGCGGACAGCCATTGGCGGCCATCTCCTCCATGACCAGGCTCAGCTCGTACATGCCGGCGCCACCGCCGCCGTACTCCTCAGGCATGTTCACGCCCAGGAATCCGTGTTTGCCTGCCTCGGCCCACAATTCGTCGGTGTGCTGGCCCGCGCGGGCCTTCTCCAGGAAGTAGTCCTGGCCGAATTTCGAGGCCATCGCGACCACGGCCTCGCGCAGCGCCTTGCGCTCGTCGGATTCGATGAAAGACACGGTCATTCTCCTTCGGGGGTTTCCACACGCGCCAATACGGCGCCGACGTCGACCTGCTGGCCGGGTTGCACGTTGAGTTCGGCGAGCACACCGGAATCCGGTGCGGCGATGGTGTGTTCCATCTTCATCGCTTCCAGCCAGATGAGGGGCTGACCGGCGGTGACGGCGTCGCCGACGGCCGCGTCGACCCGGACCACCAGTCCGGGCATCGGCGCCAGCAGGGAGCCCTGGGCGACGGCCGCGTCCGGGTCGGGGAACCGCGGCTGCGCCACGAGGTGCACGGCGCCGGCGGGGGAGTCGACGAAAACGTCGGCGCCGTACCGGGCGACGTCGAACGACCGCTCAACTCCCTTGAGCGACAGCACCACCCGAGCGGGATCGGCGGTCACGACGGTGACGTCGTCACGGTCGGGCAGTTCGACACCGTCGCGGGTGTACCGGTACCGCACCTGATGCTCGGCACTGGCCGCGTCGCTGTACGAACGGCTCTGGTAGCCCGACGCGAGGTTGCGCCAACCGCTCGGTGCGGCAGCGTAAACCGTTGCCGTGGCTCGGTTGTGCGCCGCATCGGCCAGCGCCGCGGCGACGGCAGCGAGTGTGACGTCGGTGTCCGCCGGTGCCGCGAGCTCGGCCAGACCGTGCGTGTCGAAGAACGCGGTGTCGGTATCGCCGGCCCGGAAAGCGGGGTGCCGCAACACATTCACCAACAGGTCGCGGTTGGTGCGCAGGCCGTGGATGCGTGCGCGGGACAGCGCGTCGGCGAGGATCGCCGCGGCCCGCTCCCGCGTCGGCGCGAACGAGATGACCTTGGCGAGCATCGGGTCGTAGAACACCGACACCACCGAGCCGTCGACGATGCCGGAGTCGACGCGCGTTCCGGCGCGGCCGAGCAGGCTGAACTCGGTGCGGACGCCCGGTACGTCGAACTTGTGCACCGTGCCGGCCTGCGGCTGCCAGTCCTTGGCCGGATCCTCGGCGTAGAGCCGGGCCTCGATCGAATGACCCTGCGTGGCGGGCGGTTCCGCGGCCAGCGCACCACCGTCGGCTACATCCAGCTGCAGCTCGACCAGGTCGAGTCCGGTGGTCTCCTCGGTGACGGGGTGCTCGACCTGCAGGCGGGTGTTCATCTCCAGGAAGAAGAAGTCGCCACCTCCGTCGGACATGAACTCGACGGTGCCGGCGCCGGTGTACCCGATGGCGGTCGCCGCCAGCCGCGCGGCCTCGAACAGCTTGGCGCGCATGCCCGGCGTCCGCTCGACGAGCGGGGACGGCGCTTCCTCGATCACCTTCTGGTGTCGCCGCTGAATGGAGCACTCACGCTCGCCGACGGCCCAGACCGTGCCGTGCGCATCGGCCATCACCTGGACCTCGATGTGGTGGCCACTGGCCAGGTAGCGCTCGCAGAACACCGTCGGATCGCCGAACGCGGACTGCGCCTCGCGCTGTGCGGCCGCGACTTCGGCCGGCAGCGCGGACAATTCGCGCACCACCCGCATGCCGCGACCGCCGCCGCCGGCAGAGGCCTTGATCAGTACCGGCAGCTGGTCGGCGGTGACGGTGTCGGGGTCCAGCTCGGTCAGCACCGGAACGCCGGCCGCAGACATCAGCTTCTTGGCCTCGATCTTGGAACCCATGGCCTGCACGGCGGCCACCGGCGGACCGATCCACGTCAGCCCGGCGTCCTGCACCGCGGCCGCGAAATCCGGGTTCTCCGAGAGGAATCCGTAGCCGGGGTGAATCGCGTCGGCGCCGGACGCCTTGGCCGCGGCGATCAGCTGGGCGGCATCGAGATAACCGGTGCGACCCTCCAGGCGCACGCGGTCGTCGGCCTCGGCGACGTGCGGGGCGGCCGCGTCGGGGTCGGTGTACACCGCGACGGTGCCGATGCCGAGCCGGCGGCAGGTGGCGAACACCCGGCGGGCGATTTCACCGCGGTTGGCGACCAAGACTTTATGAATCATCGCTGTGCTTTCTGTTCTTCGCGCGAGCGCTCATCACGGTCACATGCGGAAGACGCCGAAGTTCGACGTCCCCTCGATCGGCGCATTGGCAATGGCGGACAAGCACATTCCCAGCACGGTGCGGGTGTCGCGGGGGTCGATTATGCCGTCGTCGTAGAGCCGGCCGGACAGGAACGCCGGCAGTGATTCGGCGTCGATCTGCGCTTCGACGGCGGCCCGCAATGCCGCGTCGGCGGCTTCGTCGACCTGGCCGCCCCGGGCTTCGGTGGCGGCGCGGCTGACGATCGAGAGCACACCGGCCAGCTGCGCGCCACCCATCACGGCGGATTTCGCGCTGGGCCAGGCGAACAGGAAGCGGGGGTCGTAGGCCCGGCCGCACATGCCGTAATGGCCGGCGCCGTAGGAGGCACCGATGAGCAGCGAGATGTGCGGCACCTTCGAATTGGACACGGCGTTGATCATCATCGAGCCGTGCTTGATCATCCCGCCCTCCTCGTACGCCTTGCCGACCATGTAGCCGGTCGTGTTGTGCAGGAACAACAATGGCGTGTCGGAGCGGTTGGCCAGCTGGATGAACTGCGTGGCCTTCTGGGATTCCTCGCTGAACAACACGCCGCGCGCGTTGGCCAGGATGCCGACCGGGTAGCCCCACAGATTGGCCCAGCCGGTGACCAGCGAAGAGCCGTACAGCGGCTTGAACTCGTCGAAGTCCGAGCCGTCGACGATGCGGGCGATGACGTCGCGCGGATCGAACGGGATACGCAGATCGGCGCCGACGATGCCGAGCAGTTCGTCCTCGGGATACAGCGGCGGCACGACCGGTGCCGGCGTCGGGCCCTGCTTGCGCCAGTTCAGCCGGGCCACGATGCGCCGGCCGATGCGGATGGCGTCGAGCTCGTCCTGTGCGAAGTAGTCACCGAGTCCCGATGTGCGGGAGTGCATTTCGGCGCCGCCGAGGGATTCGTCGTCGGACTCCTCGCCGGTGGCCATCTTGACCAGTGGCGGGCCGGCCAGGAACACCTTGGAGCGTTCCTTGATCATCACCACGTGGTCGGACATGCCGGGGATGTAGGCGCCGCCGGCGGTCGAGTTGCCGAACACCAGCGCGATGGTCGGGATGCCCTCGGCCGACAGCCGGGTCAGGTCGCGGAACATCGCGCCGCCGGGGATGAAGATTTCCTTCTGCGTGGGCAGGTCCGCGCCGCCCGACTCGACCATGGAGATCACCGGCAGCCGGTTCTCGCGGGCAATCTGGTTGGCGCGCAGGATCTTCTTGAGCGTCCACGGGTTGCTCGTGCCGCCCTTGACGGTCGGATCGTTGGCGACGATCAGGCACTCGACACCCTCGACCACACCGATGCCGGTGACGAGGCTCGCGCCGACGACGAAGTCGCTGCCCCACGCGGCCAGCGGGCTCAGCTCCAGGAACGGCGAGTCCGGATCCACGAGCTGTTCGATGCGCTCGCGTGCGGTCAGCTTGCCGCGGGCATGGTGGCGGTCAACGTATTTCGCGCCGCCACCGGCGAGGGCCTTGGCGTGCTCGGCGTCCAGCTCGGTGAGCTTGGCCGTCATCGCCGCCGCGGCCTCGGTGTAGCCGGCCGACGCGGTGTCGAGCCTGGATTTGAGCGCGGTCATGCGCGTGCTCCCGTCATCGGATGTGCGGTCAGTGCGTCTTTCTCGCGATGTTCTCGCGCTGGTTGCACGCTCGTCGCGATACTGACCCAGCTCACGACTGGAATCCCAACGTCTTGGCGGCCAGCGAGGTCAGAATCTCGGTGGTGCCGCCGCCGATACCGATGATGCGCATATCGCGGTACTGCCGTTCGATCTCCGATTCGGCCATGTAGCCCATACCGCCGAACAACTGGACTCCGGCGTTGGCCACCCACTCGCCGGCCTCGACGGCGGTGTTCTTCGCGAAGCACACCTCGGCGATCAGGTTCGTCTCGCCGGCCAGCTCGCGCTCCACCAGGTGATGCGTGTAGACCCGGGCGACGTCGATGCGCCGGGCCATCTCGGCCAGGGTGTTCTGCACCGACTGGCGCGTGATCAGCGGCCGGCCGAACGTCTCGCGGTCCCGGCACCACTGCACGGTCAGGTCCAGGCAGCGCTGCGCGCTCGCGTAGGCCTGGGCGGCGAGGCCGACCCGCTCGGAGACGAAGGCGCCCGCGATCTGCAGGAAGCCGGAGTTCTCGGGCCCGACGAGGTTGGCGGCCGGGACGCGGACGTCGACGTAGGACAGCTCGGCGGTGTCCGACGAACGCCAGCCCATCTTCTCCAGCTTGCGGCTGACGGTGAAGCCCGGCGTGTCCTTGTCCACCACGATCAGCGAAACACCCGCTGCGCCAGGGCCTCCCGTGCGCACTGCGGTCACGACATAGTCGGCCCGCACACCGGAGGTGATGTAGGTCTTGGCGCCGTTGATGATGAAGTCGTCGCCGTCGCGGTCGGCGCGGGTGGTGAGGTGTCCGACGTCGGAGCCGCCGCCGGGTTCGGTGATGGCCAGTGAGCCGATCATCTTGCCCTGCAACGTCGGTCGCACGTAGGTGTCGATCAGCCGCTGATCGCCGGAGGCGATCATGTGCGGCGTCGAGATGCCGCATGTGAACAGCGACGCGAAGACACCGCCGGGCACGCCGGCGTAATGCAGTTCCTCGCAGACGATCACGGCGTCGGCACCGTCGCCGCCTCCGCCACCGACGGATTCGGGCGCCTGGGCGCCCAACAGGCCGGCCGCGCCGGCTGCCTCGTGCAATGAACGGGGCAGCTCGCCGCTGCGCTCCCACTCGTCGACGTGGGGCAGGATCTCGCGTTCGGCGAACGCGCGCACCGTCTTTCGCAGTGCGTCACGTTCGGGCGTGGTCCAGATGCTCACGAGATCAGTTCCTCCGGGATGTCGAGATGACGGGTTCGTAGCCATTCCCCGAGGCCCTTGGCCTGGGGATCGAATCGGGCCTGGTATGCGACGCCTTCGCCGAGGATGCCCTCGATGACGAAGTTGATGGCGCGCAGGTTGGGCAGCAGGTGTCGCGTCACGGGCAGCTCGGCGGACTCGGGCAGCAGCTCGCGCAGCTTCTCGACCGTCAAAGTGTTTGCCAGCCAACGCCATTGGGAATCGGTGCGCACCCAGACGCCGACATTGGCGGACCCGCCCTTGTCGCCGCTGCGGGCCCCGGCGATGGTGCCCAGCGGCGCGCGACGGGCCGGTCCGGCGGGCAGCGGTTCCGGCAGGGCCGGATCGTCGACCGGTCCCAGTGCCACCGTCTCGGCGGACGGCGCGATGTCCGTCCGGGTGCCGTCGGCCAGCACCGCCACGTGTGGCACCAGGGCCGCGTCGACGTAGCCCGGCTTGAACAGGCCGTACACCTGGCCGTCGCCCGGGGGTGCGGTGGTGGTGAAGCCCGGGTAGCTGGCCAGCGCGAGTTCGACTGCCGCCGCGGAGAATTGGCGGCCGACCTTCTTCGGGTCTGGGTCGCGCACCACGCAGTGCAGCAGGGCGCTGGCCCGCTCCTCGGTGTCGGCGTCGGGATGGTCGGTCCGCGCCAGCGTCCACTGCAACTCGGCCGGACGCTCGGTGATGGCGGCCTCCAGTTGGCGCTGCAGCAGGTCTGCCTTCGCCTCGATGTCGAGGCCGGTGAGGATGAACGACGCCGCGTTGCGGAAGCCGCCGATGCTGTTGAGCGACACCTTCAACGTGGGCGGCGGCGCCTCGCCGCGGACGCCGGAGATGCGGACGCGGTCCTGCCCGTCGGCCGTCAGCTCCAGCGAGTCGACCCGCAGGGTCGCGTCGGGATTTGCATAGCGCGCGCCGGTGATCTCGTACAACAGCTGCGCGGTGACGGTGTCGACGCTGACGCGTCCCCCGGTGCCGGGGTGCTTGGTGATCACCGACGACCCGTCCGCGGAGATCTCCGCCAACGGGAAACCGGGGCGGATGAGGTCGGGAATCTCGGTGAAGAAGCTGAAGTTGCCGCCGGTGGCCTGAGTGCCGCATTCGATGACATGGCCCGCGGCGATGGCGCCGGCGAGCGCGTCGTAGTCGGTTCGGGTCCAGCCGAAGTGCGCGGCGGCCGGTCCGACGATCACCGAGGCGTCGGTGACCCGGCCGGTGACGACGACGTCGGCGCCGGACTTCAGACAGTCCACGATGCCCCACGCGCCGAGGTAGGCGTTGGCGGACAGTGGGGTGCCGAAGCCGAGCTCGCCGGCACGCGCCACGAGGTCGTCGCCCTCGACGTGTGCCACGTTGACCGACAGCCCGAGCTTGTCGGCCAGGGCGCGTACCGCTGCTGCCAGGCCGGCCGGATTGAGGCCGCCGGCGTTGGCGACGATCTTCACGCCCTTGTCGAGGGCCAGGCCCAGCGACTGCTCCAGTTGACGCAGGAAGGTCTTGGCGTAGCCGAGGTCGGGGTTCTTGGCCCGGTCCCGCGCCAGAATCAGCATGGTCAGCTCGGCGAGGTAGTCGCCGGTCAGGTAGTCCAGCTCACCCCCGGCGAGCATCTCGTGCATCGCCGCCAGCCGGTCGCCATAGAACCCTGAGCAGTTACCGATCCGGACTGCTGGTGATGTCACACACACTCCCGTCGTTCAACCAACCGGTAGGGAGGTTAGTCGGTACTAGCGGTACCGAGTCAAGGGGGCTGGGGGTTGCGTGTTGCCCGGTTGGGGCGACGTTTTGGAGCCTACGCAGGTCGACGGCTATCCTGAGGTGCAATCGCTGCGCACGTGAGAAGCAATAGAGAGGCCATAGGCCCTATTTGTTCGCGACGCGGCCGACCGCAAGCAATTCCGTTTAGTCAGAGAGGTGCACATCATGGCTGTGCCCAAGCGCAGGATGTCGCGCTCGAACACCCGTAGCCGTCGCGCGCAGTGGAAGGCCGAGGCCACCGGCCTGGTCAGCGTGAACGTCGCAGGTCAGGCACACAAGGTGCCGCGTCGCCTGCTCAAGGCCGCGCGTCTGGGTCTGATCGACCTCGACCGCCGCGCCTGAACCGACTGACGGTTTTTCTCGCGCCCGCGTGGCGCGTCTTCTCAGTCCGCTCTCAGATGGTGGGGTGAGACTGTGCCTGTGCGAATCCTTGTAGTCGACGATGACCGCGCTGTACGCGAATCACTGCGTCGGTCACTGACTTTCAACGGGTACTCGGTCGAACTGGCTCAAGACGGTGTCGAGGCGTTGGAGCGCATCTCCAGCGACCGGCCCGACGCTGTCGTGCTCGACGACATGATGCCCCGGCTGGACGGGCGCGGTGTCTGCCGTCAGCTGCGCAGCAGCGGCGATGACCTGCCCGTGCTGATGCTGACCGCCCGTGACTCGATCGATGAGCGGGTGGCCGGCCTCGACGCCGGTGCCGACGATTACCTGCCGAAGCCATTCGCGCTCGAGGAGCTCCTGGCCCGGATGCGGGCCCTGCTCCGCCGTACCGGCCCCGCCGACGGCGCCGAGTCGGCGGCATTGACGTTCTCCGACCTCAGCCTCGACCCGGTGACGCGCGAGGTCACCCGGGGCTCCCGGTCGATCAGCCTGACCCGGACCGAGTTCTCGCTGCTCGAGATGCTCATCCACAACCCGCGCCGGGTGCTCAGCCGCAGCCGGATCCTCGAAGAGGTGTGGGGCTTCGATTTTCCGACGTCGGGAAACGCCCTCGAGGTCTACGTCGGGTACCTGCGCCGCAAGACCGAGGCCGAGGGAGAACCGCGCCTGATCCATACCGTGCGCGGCGTGGGTTACGTGCTGCGTGAGACGCCACCCTGATGCTCGACAAGCTTCGCGCAACCGTGGATCGGAAGATGCGGGAAGTGCCGCAGATGCCGGCGGCGACGCCGGACGGCACGGTGCAACACGACGCCAGCTCTGTGTCGCTGAAATGGCGCGTGATGCTGCTCGCGATGTCGATGGTGGCGATGGTCGTCGTCCTCATGTCGGTCGCGGTGTATGTGGTGGTGTCCAAGGCGCTGTACGGCGACATCGACAACCAGTTGCACAGCCGCGCGCAACTGCTCATCGAGAGCGGTTCCCTGGCAGTCGACCCCGGCAAGGCCATCGAGGGCACCGCCTACTCGGACGTCAATGCGATGTACGTCATCCCGGGCCAGTCGATCTACACCGCGAATCAGCAGGGGCAGACGCTGCCGCTCGGGACGCCGGAGAAGGACGTCATCGCCGGCAAGCTGCTGATGTCGTTGCGTACCACCAACTATCAGCGCGTGCTGGCGGTGCATCTGCAGTCGGGTAACTCGCTGTTGATCTCGAAGAATCTCTGGCCCACCAGCCAGGTGCTCAAACGGCTGGGCACCATTTTGCTCATCGTGGGTGGAATCGGTATGGCCGTCGCCGCGATCGCCGGTGGCACGGTCGCGCGGACCGGGCTGAGACCCGTGGCCCGATTGACCGAGGCCACCGAACGCGTGGCCCGCACCGACGATCTGCGCCCCATCCCGGTGTACGGCAATGACGAATTGGCCAGGCTGACAGAGGCTTTCAACATGATGTTGCGGGCGCTCGCCGAGTCGAGAGACCGGCAGGCCAGGTTGGTGTCGGACGCCGGTCACGAGTTGCGCACGCCGCTGACCTCACTGCGGACCAACGTCGAACTGCTGATGGCGGCCATGGCACCCGGCGCGCCGCCGTTCCCCGAGGAGGAGATGGCGGGTCTGCAGTCCGACGTCATCGCCCAGATCGAGGAGCTGTCCACCCTCGTCGGCGACCTGGTCGACCTGACCCGCGACGACGCCGCGGTGACGGTCCACGAGCCCGTCGAGATGGCCGAGGTCGTCGAGCGCAGTCTGGAACGAGTTCGCCGCCGCCGCAATGACATTGACTTCGACGTCGAAATCGCCGGATGGCAGGTGTACGGCGACGGGGCGGGGTTGTCCCGGGCGGTGCTGAACCTGCTCGACAACGCCGCCAAGTGGAGTCCGGCCGGTTCAGTGGTGCGGGTCCGGCTCGGCCGCATCAATCCGACGCATGCCGAGCTGGTGGTGTCCGACTGGGGGCCGGGCATTCCGCCGCAGGAGCGGGCGCTGGTGTTCGAGCGCTTCTACCGATCGACGACGGCACGGGCGATGCCCGGCTCCGGTCTGGGACTGGCCATCGTCAAGCAGGTGGTGCTCAAACACGGTGGCGCACTGCGGATTGAGGACACCGTGCCGGGCGGGACACCGCCGGGCACATCGATCCATCTCGTGTTGCCCGGGCGACCCTCCGGCGTGACCGCAACACACCGGCCCTCTGGGCTGGACGTAACGGGCGTGACCACGGAAAATGAACCTGCCCGGACGGGGGAGGAAGTCTAGGGTGCGGCCTGTGGTGTCTCAGTGGATTCTCAGCCCGAAAGGGCACCGTCAGGTCATGTCGTTCGTTGTCCCGGCAACGGATCGGAAATACAGGAAGAGTGTCGACCAGTAATGACGAATCACCCGAGGTACTCGCAGCAGCCCGAGTCCGGTCGGCGTCCTGATTCCTATCAGTCCGCGCCCGGCTACGGCGCGTCGCCGCAGCAGGGGTCGTCATACGACTGGCGCTACGCCGGCCAGCAGCAGAACACCGGGCAGTACCCCACCGGCAGCTACCAGACCGGTCAGTACCAGACGGGGCAGCACCAGACCGGCTCGTACACCACCGGCCAGTATTCGACGGGTCAGTACGGCTCGCAGCCGTACGACCCGTACCGCAACGGCTCGCCCAACGGCCGGCCTTCGATCGCGCCACGGCCGCAAAACCGTTCCCGCACAGGCCCTTTGATCGCCGGAATGGCGGCGGTGGCGCTGGTGTCCGCGGGTATCGGCGGCGGCATCGTGATGCTGGCGCAGCCCGACTACTCGAGCAATTCGACCTCGTTGGGCGGTTCGGCGCGCGGGCAGCACGCCGGGAACGCGCCGATCGGTTCGGTGGAGCAGGTCGCCGCCAAGGTGGTGCCCAGCGTCGTGAAGCTCGAGACCGACATGGGCCGGGCGTCCGAAGAGGGCTCGGGCATCATCCTGTCCGCCGACGGGCTCATCCTCACCAACAACCACGTGGTGGCCGGTGCCAAAGACGCCCCGCCGCCCGGGGCTCCGCCGGTGCAGACCAAGGTCACGTTCAACACCGGTAGCACCGCGACGTTCCAGATCGTCGGGACGGATCCGAGCAGTGACATCGCAGTCGTGCGGGCCAAGGGCGTCTCGGGCCTGACGCCCATCGCGCTGGGATCGTCGTCCAACCTGGTGGTGGGTCAGCAGGTGGTGGCCGTCGGTTCGCCGCTGGGTCTGCAGGGCACGGTGACCGAGGGCATCATCAGCTCGCTGAATCGCCCCGTCGCCGCCGGCGGCGATGCCAAGAACCAGAACACCGTGCTGGACGCCATCCAGACCGACGCCGCGATCAACCCCGGCAACTCCGGTGGCGCGCTCGTCAACATGAGCGGCGAGCTGGTCGGCATCAACTCGGCGATCGCGACGCTCGGCGGGGATTCCGGCCAGTCGCAGAGCGGTTCGATCGGCCTGGGCTTCGCCATTCCGGTGGACCAGGCCAAGCGCATCGCCGACGAGCTGATCAAGAACGGCATCGCCAGCCATGCGTCGCTCGGCGTGCAGGTGGGTAATGACAAGGCCATCGACGGGGCCAAGATCGTCGACGTCACCAACGGTGGGGCGGCTCAGTCGGCCGGTCTGCCGAGTGGTGTGGTGGTGACCAAGGTGGACGACCGGGTGATCAGCAGCGCCGACGCGCTGGTAGCTGCCGTGCGCTCGAAGGCGCCCGGCGACAAGGTCACGTTGACCTACCTCGACACCGCGGGCAAACCGCAGACCGTTCAGGTGACCCTGGGAAAGGCGCAACAGTGATGAGTGCAGGGCCGAGTTCGATGTCAGAGGCGGGATATACGGTGACAGGCATGGAACAGGCAGGGGAATTGGCCGGGCGCGCTCTCGTCGTGGTCGTGGATGACCGGACCGCGCACGGCGAAGAGGATCACAGCGGCCCGTTGGTCACCGAACTGCTCGGTGAGGCCGGCTTCCTCGTCGACGGCGTCGTCGTGGTCCCCGCCGATGAGATCGAGATTCGCAACGCCCTCAACACCGCGGTGATCGGTGGTGTCGATCTCGTCATCTCCGTCGGTGGCACCGGCGTCAGCCCCCGGGATGTGACTCCCGAAGCCACCCGCACCATGCTCGATCGCGAGCTACTCGGTATCGCCGAGGCGCTGCGGTCGTCGGGGTTGGCGGCCGGTATCTCGGACGCGGGCCTGTCGCGCGGCCTTGCCGGCGTCTCGGGAAGCACGCTGGTGGTCAACATCGCCGGCTCGCGTGCGTCGGTGCGCGACGGTATGGCGACGCTGGGGCCGTTGGCGGCGTACATCATCGCGCAGCTGTCCAGCCTGGACATCTGATAGCTGAGCTCCCATGGGGCTCGATGGTCGAACGGAGTGGTCATGGGCTCGTCCCACCTGAACCCTTCAATTTGGCAAAGGTGTGATCTTGATCACACTCGTGGTGGCTTGTGATGAGCGATACACAGCCCTCGCGCGACCTAGTTAACAAGGTGTTCGGCGACGTTTTGCCGGACGTTACCCGGGACGAATGTAACGATCAGCCAGATTCGGGGGATGGTGACCGGGATCGCTGGCTACGGGAAAACGTCCCGCCGCACCACAGCTGAACAACATTTCACCTCGCGTCGACGATCGGGACCGAAGTGTCGCATGAGACGATCTCCAAGATCGTCGACGAGAGATCTCCGATGAGGTGCTGGCCTGGCAGCGCCGGCCGTTGGAGCCGCTGTATCCGGTGATCTACCTCGACGCGATGATCGTGAAGGTCAAAGACGGTGGCCACACCCGCAACAAGGCCGCGCACATCGCGGTGGGCGTGGATATGGCCGGGGTCAAGCACGTTCTGGGGATCTGGGTCCAGCCCAATGAAGGTGCCTCGTTCTGGGCGTCGGTGTGCGCGGACCTGGCCAATCGGGGTGTCAAGGACGTGCTGATCGTGTGCTGCGACGGGCTCACGGGCTTTCCGGAGGCGATCGCCGCGACCTGGTCGCAGGCCGCGGTGCAGACCTGCGTGGTGCACCTGACTCCGCAACGCGCTGCGGTTCGTGTCCTATGCCGACCGCAAGGCCGTGGCCGCGGCGCTCAAGCCGATCTACACCGCAGCCGATGCCGACGCTGCCCGCGTCGAGTTGGACGCGTTCGCCGCCTCGGAGCTGGGGAAGAAGAACCCAACGGTGACAATGGTTTTCGAACGGGCATGGGAGCAGTTCATCCCGTTTTTGGCGTTCCCGCCCGAGCTGCGCCGGGTGATCTACACGACCAACTCAATCGAGTCGTTGAATATCAGTTGCGCAAGATCATCAAGCACCGCGGCCAGTTCCCCAACGACGCCGCAGTGGTCAAATTGCTGTGGCTGGCGATCTGCAACATCGAAGACAAACGCGCCGCCGAGCGGGCCAAGGAACGCGGCCAGAAACAGGGCCGCACAGCCCCTGGACGCCTCGTGGAAGGGCAGGTGGTCACCAACTGGAAGGAAGCACTCGAACAACCCGCAGTGCTGCGGCCTGGGTGATGGTGGTCCGCACCAATATGTCGGTGTTGCCGGTGGCGCATTCTCAGCCCACGATCCGCCCGGCGTAGGCGTCGATGGCGAACGCGGTGTCCACGAACGCCCCGCCGGCCAATCGGACGTAGACATCCCACGCGAGTGAGTTGTCAAGCAGCGGCCGGATTTTCCTGCTCTCGGTGTGGCCAGGCAGCGATGTCGTCCCACATCTGGCCGTTGGCCAAGCACCACCTCGGCCCAGTCGACCCCGCAGGTCAGCGTCATGTAGTTGTCTCCGTTCCAGTTGCCGCGTGTTCTCCTTCGTTGAGCTCGAGGCTGGTGCGGCGACCTAATGGACAGCGCTCGATGGCGCGGCATCTCACTAGCCGATCACGTACCTCGTGGCGGACCGGCAGGGTCACCGTCTACATAAGAGATCTCTGACGCGTCCGTGTCATCACATGCAGTGATCACCTGCCGGCAGCTCACCGGCCAGACTGCGCCCGGATCGGTGAAATCTCAGTGACCCCTGCCGGTTCGCCTCCTGCGTGTCGGAACGAAATCCGACTCTCCCATTAGGTGATGTCGACCACCCGCAGCTGATTCGGTTGGGTGGCAAAGAAATTGCGCTTCACCAGGTCCTTCGGTTTGGTCAGATCAGGATCGACGTGGGTGGTGAACACCCGCCGCCCGCGGTGCACTCCGCGTACCCCGGCCAGGCGCATCAGCCGGCGGGTCTGTTCACGGCCGACGGCGTAGCCTTCCCGCCGCATCAGAGCATGTGTCGCCTGCCATGAGCTTGGGACCACTCTGATCTGATTTTTGCCAGGGTGATGGGACCACCTGGATTGCCGGTTATGGGACCACCGGCGCGCCGCGTCGGTGGTCCCTTCATTTGTTCGTTCGATCGCCGTGACAGCGCAAGTCACGGAGGTCGGCGGCATGGCTTTTCGGGAGGTCAGTGTGAACGAGATCAGGGAAGTACTTCGGGTGTGGCTGGGGGTGGCGGGGCTGCCCGCACCTGGATACCGCACCATCGCCGCTCATTGCGGCGTGGACCGAAAAACGGTGCGCCGCTACGTCGAGGCCGCCCAGGCGGCCGGGTTACGCCGCAGTGACGACGTGAGCGCCATCGATGACGGGTTGGTCGGGGCGGTCGCCGAAGCGGTGCGTCCGGCCCGTCTGAACGGCCATGGTGCGGCGTGGGAGCAACTCGTCGCGTTCGAGGAGCAGATCCGCGCGTGGGTGGCCGGTAAGGGTGAGCAGCGGCCGTTGACGGTCACCAAGATCCATACCCTGTTAGCCCGGCAGGGCTGTGTGGTGCCGTATCGCACATTGCACCGATTCGCCAGTGAGCGTTGCGGTTTCGGCCGCAAAGACACCACCGTGCGGGTCGCTGACGGTGACCCGGGGATCGAGTGCCAGATCGATTTCGGCTATCTCGGGATGCTCACCGACGCCACCGATGGACGGCGCCGGCGGGTGCATGCGTTGATCTTCACCGCCGTGTACTCCCGTCACATGTTCGTGTGGCTGTCCTATTCGCAGACCCTGGCCGCGGTGATCGCCGGCGCCCAGGCGGCGTGGGCGTTTTTCGGGGGTGTGTTCGCGGTGCTGATCCCCGACAACTTGAAACCGGTGATCGCCGCCGCGGACGCGCTCAATCCGCGATTCACCCAGGGGTGGCTCGACTACGCCGCCCATGCCGGGTTCCTCACCGACCCGGCGCGGGTGCGGTCCCCGAAAGACAAACCCCGGGTGGAACGCGTGGTGCAGCATGTGCGCCGAAACTTTTGGGACGGTGAGACTTTCACCAGTCTCGATGCGGCGCAGCAGGCCGCGGCGACGTGGTGCGCACGGACCGCTGGTAGCCGTATCCACGGCACCACCTGCGCGCGCCCACTGGAGGTGTTCACCGCCGAGGAAGCCCCGGTGCTGCTGCCGGCGCCGGGAGCCTACGACGTACCGGTGTTCAAACAGGTGAAGGTGCACAAGGATTTTCACGCCGAGGTCGGCAAAGCGTTGTACTCGCTGCCCGAGCAGTGGATCGGCACCACGCTGGATGTGCGTGCCGACAGTGAGCTGGTCAAGTTCTACCACCGCGGCACACTGGTGAAATCCATCCCCGCCAACGCCCAGGGGGGCGCAGCACCGACCGCGACGATCTGCCCGAGCGCAAGGCCGGGTACGCACTGCGGGACTTGTCCGCGCTGATCGCCACCTGCGCCGCGGCCGGTCCGAACATCGGGATCTACGCCGAACGCATCCTGGATGACCCGCTGCCATGGACCCGGATGCGCACCGTCTACCGGCTGCAGGGCTTGGTGCGCCGCTACGGCGCCGACCGGGTCGAGGCGGCGTGCGCGCTGTCACTGGAGCTCGATGTCGTCTCGGTCAACAAGATCGCTTCCATGCTGGAGCGGGCCACCGAGAACACCGCCCCGGCACTACCACAAGCCGTCGGGCAGGGCGCCACCCGATTCGCCCGCGATCCAGCCGAATTCACCACCACCACAAACACTTTGACCATTGTCCCCAACACCCCCGCCGAGGAGAACTGACATGACCAGCACCCCCCGCAGCGCCGCAGACCCGGTCGGCACCGACCTGCTCCGGCTACTGAAGACCCTCAAACTCGGTGCCCTGGCCGACACACTGCCCGACCGCGCCGCCCTGGCCCGTCAACACAAGCTCAGCCACATCGGGTTCCTCGAAACACTGCTCGCCGACGAGGTCACCCGACGCGAATCCCGTTCCGCGGCACTACGATCCGCCAAGGCCGGACTCGACCCGAGCATGCGGTTCGACACCTAGACCACACAAGAGGACTTGCGCTATGACCGCACCCTGCTCGGGGACCTGACCTCCCTGCGATTCCTTGACGCAGGCCAATCCGCGATTATCCTCGGCCCCGTCGGCGTCGGCAAAACACACCTGGCAACAGCATTGGGGCACATGGCAATTCGACGACGCCACACCGTACTGTTCGCCCGATCGGACAAACTGTTCACCCGGCTGCGCGCCGCCCGCCTCGACAACACCGTCGACACCGAAATCCGCCGCCTGACCGCCATCGACGTCCTCATCATCGACGACTTCGCCCTGCGCCCGCTCGGCGCCACCGAGACCAGCGACTTCTACGAAATCATCGTCGAACGCCACCGCGCCAAGACCACCATCGTGACCTCGAACCGAGAACCCGCCGAATGGCTGACCATGACCGCCGACACCCTGCTGGCTCAATCAGCGATCGACCGCCTCACCGCCACCGCCCACACCCTGGTCATCGAAGGACCGTCCTACCGCCAACGCACCCGCCCGGCCAGCTTGACCCAGACCAGGCCAACGAGCATCCTCAATAACGCGCCACGGTGGTCCCATCCCCCTGGCAATCAGGTGGTCCCATCACCTTGGCAAGCGACAGCATGCATTTTCTTCACCCCATACACCGAGAAATTCTGCTTGTGTAGGGTCCTGATGGTGTCGACCAGTTGCGCGTCGCTGATCGAACGTGCCGACGCCCCACGGGATTTGGCGGCACGGTAGCCACGTGAGGTGATCCAGCCCACGAGTGTGGCACCCAGGGTGCGGCAGATGAGCTCGACCCCGAACTGGCCGCGATAGGTGTCGATGAACGCGATCATTTCGTCGTGGGGCGGTCGAGCTCTGCGGCAAAAAACGCCGACGCGGCTTTGAGGATCTCGTTGGCCCGGCGGGCCTCGGCGAGCTCACGCTTGAGCCGACGGATCTCCGCGTGCTCGGCGCTGGTGGTGCCCGTACGCTCGCCAGCGTCGACCTGAGCCTTGCGCAACCACCGGCGCACGGTTTCCTCGGCCACATGCATCTTGGCCGCGACCCGGCGGATCGCCTCGTACTCGGTCAGCACCGAGTCTTCCTCCATGACCGCCGCCACCAAGCGGACCGCTTTGTGCCGGATTTCCGGCGGATACTGCTTCGGCATGATTCCAATCCTCCAATACGGATCGGAACAAAACCTGGGGTAGTTCAGGGGCGGATCAACTGGAGAAGAACCCCAGCGAGGCCAGTTCATCCGTCGCCGCTTCCGGCACGGTGGAAACGTTACCGGCGGACGGCATGCCACGTGAGGTCATTGAGGCGCCGCCTATTGGAAACGATTTTCGACAAGCCCTTGGGTGTCGGGTATCGTCGGCAGCCATTAATGAAAACAATTTTCACTTAGTTGACGGAGGTTCCATGGAAGCTGGCATTCACCCAGGCCACCACCACCCGGTCGCCTTCCGGGACGCCACCCCCGGCCGCACGTTCCTGACCCGCTCCACCGCCACCAGCTCGCGAACCGTCCATGAATTTCGTGTTCAATGATGTGGAATTGGCAAGAGCAACATGCGAATTCGCCCATCGGACACATATGGACATCTTGCGACCGTTGCACGGATGGCGTATTAGCGCCACCGGCTAGGTTGGGGAGAGCATGAGGGTGGTTGGTCGGGTGCTGTTGGCGATGGCAGCGGCGGTGACCTTCCCCCGAGACCGTGGAGGCATCAGCTATAAGGAGTAGCGATGTCAGAGAAGCGGAAGAAGTACGACCGGGAGTTCCGTGAGGGAGCGGTCCGGATCGTCGAGGAGACGGGTAAGTCGATCGCGGCGGTGGCTCGGGATCTGGGGGTGAACGAGGGCACCCTGGGCAACTGGGTGACCCGGGCGCGGGAAGCGCGGGAGGGCCGCGGTGAGATGTCCAAGGACGATGTGGCCGAACTTAAGCGGCTGCGCGCCGAGGTGGCGGAGCTGAGGATGGAGCGTGATGTCCTCAAGCGATCGGTGGTCCTGTGGGTGAAGGAGGCGACGAAGTGAGCGTGGCACGCTTCATCGCCGACCAGAGGACCAAATACCGTGTGCCCCATACGATCACGTGCGCGCTGTTGGGTGTTGGTGTGTCGTGGTTCTACAAGTGGCTCGGCCGCGCCGGCAACCATGATGGGGTGCACACCGACACCGATCGGCGCCGCGTGGCACTCGATGCCGCAGTCGCTGAGGCGTTCACGGCGGCCAAGGGGTTGCACGGTTCGCCGCGGCTGGTCGCTGACCTGCGGGATCTGGGCTGGCAGGTATCGGAGAACACGGTGGCCGATTCGATGCGCCGCCAAGGTTTGGTGGCCCGCAAGATCCGCCGCCGGGGTGGGCTGACCAAGCAGGACAAGACGGCGCCGAAGGTCCCTGACCTGGTTAAACGGGACTTCACTGCGGCCGCGCCGAACTGTAAATGGGTGGGCGATATGACCGAGATTCCCACCGAGTGCGGGCAGAAGCTGTATCTGGCGACGGTGATCGACCTCTACAGTCGGCGGTTGTTGGGGGCGGCGATGGGACTGCACCCGGATGCCGAGTTGGCGTGCGCGGCGATCAACATGGCCGTAGTCGCCCGCGGTGGCCGCCAAGCGATCTGGCGCGACGAGGAGTCCGAACGGGTCATATTTCACACCGATCGCGGCAGCACTTATACCGCGAAGGTGTTCACCACGTTGTGCCGGACCTTGGGTATTCGGCAGTCGATGGGCCGTGTGGGGTCGTGTTTCGATAACGCCGCCGCGGAAGCGTTCTTCTCTTCATTGGAATGGGAAGTGTTATCCCGCAATAAGTTCCGTGATACCGTTCACGCGCAGGCTGTGGTGATCGATTGGTGTTACACCTTCTACAATCACCAGCGTCGGCACAGCGCCGCTGACGGGCTATCGCCGGTCAACTACGAGATCAGGGAATCCAACATCACGCCGGAAGCGGCATAAGGAACCCTCCACGATCTCGGGGGAACCACAGCGGTGTCGTCGCCGTTCCTGGGCGCGGGGGCAGGGACGTCCCATGCGGGTCTGGACAATGAGCTGAGCCTGGTCGATGGTCAGGATCGGACGTTGACGGTGCAGCAGTGGGACACGTTCCTCAACGGGGTGTTCCCTCTGGATCGCAACCGGTTGACGCGTGAGTGGTTCCATTCGGGCCGGGCCAAGTACAACTGCGCTGGTACGGGTTGTGACGGGTTCGCGGGCACGTTGGAGTTGGGTTATCAGATTGGTTTCCCATGGTCGCTGGGTGTGGGGATCAATTTCAGTTACACCACACCGAACATCCTGCTCGATGATGTGACGCCGGCGACGTTCTTCCCGGGCACCATCGGCAGCGGTTCCGGTGGCATCATCACGCCGAACCTATTCCCGGGTGTGTCGATTTCTGCTGACCTGGGCAATGGTCCGGGTATCCAGGAAGTCGCGACGTTCTCGGTGGACGTGTCCGGCCCGGCCGGTGCTGTTGCCGTCTCGAATGCCCATGGCACGGTCACTGGCGCCGCCGGCGGTGTTCTTCTGCGTCCCTTCGCCCGGCTGATCGCCAAGACCGGTGATAGCGTCACCACCTACGGCGAACCCTGGAACATGAACTGAATCGCCCCGACTTTCGTGCACACCTGGGGTTGACCCCTGACGGGGTGGGACTGAACCGCCCCAGGTTTGATGCCGCTGCTGTTTGAGTCCGGAAGGATGACAGCATGCCGAAGAAAATCGATCCTGCCTTGCGTGAGCGGGCGGTGCGGCTGGTGACCGAGCATCAGCAGGAGTACTCGTCGTCGACCGCCGCTTCGGAAGCGGTGGCCCGTCAGCTTGGGGTGGGTAAGGAATCGGTGCGGCGCTGGGTGGTGCAGGCCCAGATCGATGATGGTCAACGACCCGGTGTCACCACGGAGGAGAACGAGGAAATCAAGCGGCTGAGGGCTGAAAACCGAAGGCTACGTGAGGATGTCGCGATTCTGAAAGCGGCGACAACTTTCTTCGCGGGGGAGCTGTGCGCCACGAGGCGCTGGGTATATCGAGAGGCGGTGAGAGACCGTCTCCTTCGGGTCGTCGCAGCGGCC